>JAEZYO010000497.1 GCA_023419055.1 Pseudomonadota bacterium
CTCGCTGGTTCCGCCGAAGGAGCGGGGGCCGGCGCGGACGCCTCGTCGGCGTCGAACCAGCCGCTGTCATCGGCGGGCGGCGTGGCGTCGTCGTACCCCTGCGCGCGCGCAGGGACCGCCACTGCGAGCGAAAGCAGCGTCAGCAAAAATACGATCGGGCGTCCACGTCCCATGCGGTAAATCATGCGCTCGGCCTGGCTCTGTAGCAACCCGCCATCGATACCCGTGAGTCGGGCGTTCGCCGGTGGTAGTTGCTCCTTATCGTCCGTTTCGGATCTACGTGCCGACGGCACGAAGCCTTCGCCGTCTCCGAACTATTTTTCGAATGCCGAATGTTGAACCTCGATGAAGCCTTGGAGCGCGTGCTCGACAGGGCGCTTCCGCTCTCAACGGAGACTATTTCGTTGCGAAATGCTGCGGGGCGAGTGTTGGCAGAAGACCTGCTCGCGCCGGAAGATCTGCCGCGCTTCGACTACAGCGCCATGGACGGATACGCCGTCTCCACCCGAGATTTCGTCGGAGAAGCACCGTTTTGGCTCCGCGTCGCCGGCGAGTCGCGCGCTGGACATCCGACGCCTCCTCTCGAGCCCGGCTCGGCTTGCCGCATCTTCACGGGCGCTCCCCTACCGGCGGGTGCGGACGCGGTCGTGATCCAAGAAAACGTCGGACGTGAAGGCGATGGAGTGCTGTTTCAGCGCGCGGCGCGTGCGGGAGACAACATCCGCCGCCGAGGGGAAGACCTGACTCGCGGCAAGAGCGCGCTCGAGCGAGGCACGCGACTCGGACCTTATCAGCTCGGTCTCGCTGCGGCCCTAGACCGTTCGGAGGTCGAGGTCGCGCGGAAACCGCAGCTCGGCATTCTCTGCACGGGTGACGAGCTTCGCCCGCCCGGTCAAGCGGGCACCTCGAGCTCCCTGCCTGAATCCAACAGCGTGGCGATCGCGGCGCTCGCCGAGTCGGTAGGCGCGGAGATCCGCTGTGTCGATCTCGTCGGAGACGATGCCGAGAAGCTCGAGCGGAGCTTGCGTCGTCTCGCGACGGAGAGCGACCTCCTGGTCACGGTCGGCGGCGCGAGCGTCGGCGACCACGATTTGGTGCGTCAGTCGCTCTCTGCAGCAGGCGGGAACGTCGACTTCTGGAAGGTGAAGATCAAGCCCGGTAAGCCGGTGATTTTCGGCAAGCTCGGCAACGCGCTCGTGCTCGGTCTTCCGGGCAACCCGGTATCGGCTCAGCTCACGTTCACTCTGTTCGGCTTGCCGCTCCTTCGAGCGATGCAGGGTGAGCGCCCTCCCGGGACGCGCTACCACCGCGCTCGGCTAGCGAGCGCACTCTCTCAGAAGCCGGGGAGGCTCGGCCTCTATCGCGCTAGGCTCGACGGAGACACGGCGGTTCCCGAGAGCAACCAAGCGTCGGGCTCGGTCGCGAGCCTCGCGCACGCCGACGCGCTCGTCCTCGTGCCCGCCGAGAGCGAAGGTTACCCCGAGGGGGCCATGGTCGACATCATCAGGCTCCCGTTCGCATGACCTCCCGCGAGTTCGTGATCGGCCTCTTCGTCGGCGGCTAGGGCAGCCGCCTCGGGGGGGTCAAGTAGGGGCTCTTGCTCTCCCCGGAGGGTGAAGAAGCGATCGCCGCGCGCAGCCTGCGCCTCTGCCGGGAAGCCTTACCTTTAGCCACCGTCACGCTGGTCGGCGACGCTTCCGGCTACGAGCCTCTCGCGCTCGAGTCGCTGCTCGCCGCCCCGCCCGGCGTCGGCCCCATCGGTGGACTGCGCGCCCGCCTGCTCGCGGCCCGCGCTCGAGGACCGAGCACCCTCGCGCTGGCGCTCGCCTGCGACCTGCCGAGCTACTCACTCAGCCTGCTCGATCGGCTGGCCTACTTCGGCGACCGGCGCCTCACCGTCGCCCCTCGCCTGGGCGAGCTCTACCAGCCGCTGTTCGCGCGCTACGAGCCCGAGAGCGCGCTCGCCGCGGTGGACGACGCGATCGCCGAGCGGTCGTACTCACTCCTCGGGGTGTTCGACCGGCTAGGGACCGGGGTCGTCGAGCTGCCGTTGCTCGAAGGTGACGCGGAGCTGCTGCTCGACTGGGACACCCCGGGAGACGTGCGCCGCTCGACGCCGCACGCGCCGGATCGCGACCTCTGACCTAATCGTCTCGGTGGCGGCGCTTGCGCTTCTTGCTGCCGCCGTGACGACGCAGCTTGTCAATCGTGCGGGGGATCGGGACGACCGCCTTCGGCGCGGCGAAGCCGAAGATGCTCTCGGCCTCTCTCGCGCGCTCGCGCGCGATCTCCATGAAGCGCTGCTGGCTGCGGACGGGCTCGCCTTCCTTGGCCACGACCCGCTGGTACGTGCCGTCCGGGTTCAGGCGCCACGCCTTCACGCTGTCGCCGACCATGGTCCCGAGCACCTCCTCCATCAGCCGCGCGTGGAGCGTCGAGTCCAGGACCTGGAGCATGGCCTCGACGCGGCGCCGGAAGTTGCGCGGCATCCAGTCGGCGCTCGAGATGAAGACCTCTTCCTGGCCTGCGTTCTTGAAGGCGAAGATGCGCGCGTGCTCGAGGAAGCGATCGATCACCGCGTGCACCCTGATGTTCTCGCTCAACCCCGGCACGCCGGGCCTGAGGCAGCAAATGCCGCGCACCAGGAGCTGCACCTCCACGCCGGCCTGTGAGGCCGCCGAGAGCGCCGCGATCACGTCGCCGTCCACGAGGGAGTTCATCTTGGCGATGATGCGAGCGGGCCGCCCCTCGCGGGCGTGCTCGGTCTCGCGGCGAATGAGCCCGAGCACCGCCTCGTGCAGGCCGAGGGGCGCCACGATGAGCTTGTTCCAGCGGGTGGGCGCGCTGTAGCCGGTGAGCATGTTGAAGAACGAGGTGACGTCCTCGCCCACCTCTTCGCGGGCGGTAAAGAGCGAGATGTCCTCGTAGATGCGCGCCGTCTGCTGGTTGTAGTTGCCCGTGGCAAAGTGCACGTAGCGCCGGAGGCCGCCGCGTTCCTTGCGGACCACGAGCAAGACCTTGGCGTGCGTCTTGAACCCGAGCAGGCCGTACATCACGTTCACGCCCGAGTTCTCGAGCGCGCGCGCCCACTGGATGTTGCTCTCCTCGTCGAAGCGCGCCTTGAGCTCGACGAGCGCCGTGACTTGCTTGCCGAGCTCCGCGGCGCGCTGGAGCGCTCTGACGAGCGGCGACTCGCCGCCCGTGCGGTAGAGCGTCTGCTTGATCGCGAGGACGCGCGGGTCCTCGGCCGCCTGCCACAAGAAGTCGATCACCGCCTCGAACGACTCGTAGGGGTGATGCAAGAGGACGTCGCGCTCCGAGATCGTCGCGAAGAAGTCCTCCGAGTCGCGGAAGGGCGGCACGTACTGCGGCGCGAACGGCTCGTCGCGCAAGTCCCGCCGTTCGTCTCCCGCCGTGAGCTCGGTCATGTCGCCCAGGAACAGCGGGCCGTCGACCTGATACACGTCCCGCCTCACCTTCACCTCGAGCTCGCGGCACAGCCACTGGATGCTCGCCTCGGGCGCGTCGCCGCTCACCTCGAGGCGCACGGCGTGACCGCGCTCGCGCCGGCGGAGCTCGGCCTGCAGCGTCTGCAGCAGGTCCTCCGCCTCCTCGTCGTCGATCTCGATGTCGAAGTTGCGAGTGACGCGGAAGGCGTACTGCCCGATCACGCGCATCTGCGGGAAGATCTTGGCCGTGTTCCGAACGATCAGGTCCTCGATCGGCACGAACGCGCGGCGCGCCCCGTCGTGCGTCACGCGGATCAAGCGCGGCAGCATCGTCGGCACCTGCACGATGCCGAAGGTCGGATCGGTGGTGTGCAGCCGCTTCTCGAAGATGACGCCGACGTTGATGCCCTTGTTGCGCACGTGCGGAAATGGGTGCACCGGGTCGATGGCGATCGGCGTCAGCACGGGAAAAATCTCGCGCGCGAACTGCTCGTCCAGGCGAGCCTGCTCCTTCGGATCGAGCTCCTCCGGCTTGACCAGCGCCACGCCCGCGTCCGAGAGCCCTCTCCGGACCTCGTTCCAGATCCGGTAGTGCTCGCTCATGAGCTCGTGCGCCCGCACGGCTATGGCGCCGAGCTGCTGCTCCGAGGTCATGCCGTCGGGCGGTAGCTCGGCGACGTCACCGGACAGCTGCGCCTGGAGCCCCGCCGCGCGCACCATGAAGAATTCGTCCAGGTTGCTCGCGAAGATGGCGAGGAACTTCAACCGCTCGTAGAGCGGGACGCGCTCGTTCGCGGCCTCGGCGAGGACGCGCGCGTTGAACTCGAGCCACGAGAGCTCGCGGTTGATGAAAATGGCCGGATCGATGGGAGGCGACGCGCTCTGCGCTCCGGACGGGACCGTGACCTCCCGACTGTCCGGGGCGGGGTTCGGAATTCGACTGATCTCGGGAGCGCTCATGAGGAGGTGGTCTTTCGACGCGCCAGTCGCGCGTGAGACAAGGGCGTGGAATCCTAGGCCCTTCTCGTCGATCTTACCGCCCGGCGCCCGACATGCAGCCGTCACGCAAACGCCACGGGAGAGGAGCGACTCGTCGCGGCAAACCCGCTGGCCGGTGCGCGCCGTCGCGCGAAACCGCTCGCGCCTCTGAACGTAACGTTATGAAAGGGCGAGGGAAACTGCTCGCCCGGTGGGTGACGCTTTCACGTTTGTGTGGTTAACTGGGCGTTTGTACGGTGGTGCCCGGTCCCTCTCTGCGGGCTAGTGGCGCGAGCGTAAGAGCGTAGGATCCAAACAGCAGGCGCGCGGCCGGGCAAACACAGGCGCGGGCCTCCGAGGACAGGTAGCCGGCATGAAGGAAAACGAGACCAAGAGTCAGGGTGCCTCCGAAAGCCGTGAGCCGTCTGCAAGCGGCATGGTCGCGACCATCGCCGCGATGCAGGACTACGACCGGTACCGGGACATCGCTTGGGAGGGCAGCTTCGAGGAGTACCTCAACATCGTTCGCGAGCGCCCTCAGGTGACCCGTAACGCGTTCCAGCGCGTCTACGACATGGTCATCTCGTACGGGACCGAAGAGTACATCGACAACAAGAAGAAGCTCATCCGCTACAACTTCTTCCGCGACGAGATCGACGAGGGCAAGGACGCCGTCTTCGGCCTCGACATCCCGCTCATGCGGCTCATGAACGTGCTCAAGGCGGCGTCCGAAGGTTACGGCCCCGAGCGGCGCGTGATCCTCTTGCACGGCCCGGTCGGCTCGGCCAAGAGCACGATCGCGCGGCTCTTGAAGAAGGGCCTCGAGCGCTACTCCACCATGCCCGAGGGCGCGCTCTTCACCTTCAAGTGGGTGAACCTGAACGAGACCGGCCTCGCCAGCGGGAACGCCGACACCTTCGACTCGCCGATGCACGAGGAGCCGCTCAGGCTCATCCCGATCGAGTGGCGCGAAGCCGCGATCCAGAAGCTCGGCCTCTCGAACGACAAGTACCGCGTGCGCATCGAGGGCGACCTCGATCCCGCCAGCCGCTTCATCTTCAAGGGCTTGATGAACCGCTACCAGGGCGACTGGAGCAAGGTCATCTCGCACATCCGGGTCAAGCGCCTGCTCCTGTCCGAGAAAGATCGCGTCGGCATCGGCACCTTCCAGCCCAAGGACGAGAAGAACCAGGACTCGACCGAGCTCTCCGGCGACATCAACTACCGGAAGATCGCCGAGTACGGCTCCGACTCCGATCCGCGCGCCTTCAACTTCGACGGCGAGTTCAACATCGCGAACCGCGGCATCGTCGAGTTCGTCGAGGTCCTGAAGCTCGACGTGGCGTTCCTCTACGACCTGCTCGGCGCCTCGCAAGAGCACCGCATCAAGCCGAAGAAGTTCGCGCAGACCGACATCGACGAGGTCATCATCGGCCACACCAACGAGGCCGAGTACAAGCGCCTCCTGAACAACGAGTTCATGGAGGCCTTGCGCGACCGCACGATCAAGATCGACATCCCCTACATCACGCGCCTGGGCGACGAGATCCGCATCTACGAGAAGGACTTCAACCAGGAGAAGGTGCGGGGCAAGCACATCGCGCCGCACACGCTCGAGGTCGCCTCGATGTGGGCCGCCCTGACGCGCCTCGAGGAGCCGAAGAAGCACAACCTCGCCATCCTGCAGAAGATGAAGCTCTACGACGGCAAGGTCTTGCCGGGCTACACGCAGGACACCGTGAAGGAGCTCCGCAAGGAGGCCAAGCGCGAGGGCATGGAAGGCATCAGCCCGCGCTACGTGCAGGACAAGATCTCGAACGCGCTGGTCAGCGACGTGGGCGAGGGCACCATCAACCCGTTCATGGTGTTGAACGAGCTCGAGAAGGGGCTCACGCATCACTCGCTCATCACGAGCGACGAGCAGCGTAAGCGCTACCGGGATCTCATCGGCGTGGTGAAGCGCGAGTACGAAGAGATCGTCAAGAACGAGGTGCAGCGCGCCATCAGCGCCGACGAGGAGGCGATCAGCAAGCTCGCGGCGAACTACATCGACAACATCAAGGCCTACACCCTCAAGGAGAAGGTCAAGAACCGCTACACCGGGCAGGACGAGGAGCCCGATGAGCGCTTGATGCGGTCGATCGAGGAGAAGATCGAGATCCCGGAGAACAGGAAGGACGACTTCCGCCGCGAGATCATGAACTTCATCGGCGCCAAGGCGGTCGAGGGCAAGAAGTTCGACTGGCAGACCAACGACCGGCTGCGCCGCGCGCTCGAGCTCAAGCTGTTCGAGGACCAGAAGGAAAGCATCAAGCTGAAGACGCTCGTGAGCGCGGTCGTCGACAAGGAGACCCAGGAGAAGATCGACATCATCAAGGCGCGCCTGATCCGCTACTTCGGCTACAACGAGGTGAGCGCGACGGACGTCCTGAACTACGTCGCCTCGATCTTCGCGCGCGGCGACGCGAAGAGCTGATCGAACGCGAGGGTTACGCGGGCCGCCCGAGGACGCGTTCCTCGACGGCCCGCGCCTCCGCGGCGAGGTCGCGCCCTATCGCCGGCGCCGGCACTCGATCGAGATCCATCGGCGAGAACCACGACTCGGGTAGCCCCTCGAGCACGCGGCGCGCCCTCCGCCGCGCCATCTCGCCATCGAACTGGTACCGGCGCTCCCCGTCTCTGTACACGAGCTCGAGCAGCGGCACGCCGCCGGCGACGGAGTCTCGGAGCTCGAGCACGTCGCGCTCCAGCGAGCCGGTCCGGAAGATCTGCTTTCGGCCCGGCAGCGTCGCCTTGCCGCGGCTGAACTTGGCGCGCCCTCGCCCGGCGTACTCGACGAGCTTGTAAGCGACGTCGAGCGCGGGCTTGTCGCTCGCGCAGACGAGCGAGCTACCCACGCCGAACGCGTCAATCGGCGCCCCCGCCGCCACGACGGCCGCGAGGTCCTCTTCGTCGAGCCCGCCGGAGGCGAAGATCCTGACGCCGAGCAGCCCCGCCTCGTCGAGCCGCCGGCGCACTTCACGCGAGAGCTCGACGAGCGGCTCCGAGTCTATGCGCACCGCCCCGAGCGTCCCGCCGCTCTTCGCTATCGCGATCGCGCGGTCGACGCCCGTGAGCGTGTCGTACGAGTCGATGAGCAAGGTGCTGCCCGGATGGTCGCGGACGAACTCGCGAAAAGCGCCGACCTCCTCGTCGAACGCCTGCACGAACGAGTGCGCCATCGTGCCCGAGACGGGAAGGCCATAGCGCTGCCCGGCCGCGACGTTCGAGGTGGACACGCAGCCCCCCACGTAAGCCGCGAGCGACGCCTGGATCCCGGTCTCGAGGCCGTGCGCGCGACGGAACCCGAACTCCACGACCGGGCGGCCCTGAGCAGCCCGAACCAGGCGGGCGGCCTTGGTGGCGACCGCCGTCCCCGCGTGCATCGCGTTCATGAGCGCGGTCTCGAGCAGCTGCGCCACCGGGAGCGGAGCCGTGAACTCGAGCCACGGCTCGTACGAAAGGAGCACCGTGCCGTCGGGTACCGCCCAGAGCTCGCCCGTCAGCTCGAGGTCGCGCAGCCAGACGACGAGGTCATGCGAGATCCCCTGCGCGCGCAGGTAAGCGAGTGAGTCGGCTTCGAAGCGAAACTCCGACAG
Organism: Pseudomonadota bacterium; assembly: GCA_023419055.1. The sequence continues at coordinate 8,066 of JAEZYO010000497.1, forward strand.
CACGTCGAGCGCTGACTCGAGCCCGGTCGTCACGTAGAACGGACGCTCCGGTGACGGACGGCAGAAGAGGCTGAACGTCGCCCTCTCCGTCATCCCGAGCCTGAGGTAGCTCTCGCACATCCGGATCTCGTAGAGATCGGTGCACAGGCCGAGCTCTTTCGGCAGCGTCACGCGAACTCGACTCCGGCTCGCGCGAGCTCGCGCAACGTCTGCTCGTTGGAGGCGAGATCAACCGGTCGCGTCGCCTCGAGCCGCACTTCGCACCGGAACCCCAGGCGCACTGCGTCGAACGCGGTCTCCTTCACGCACACGTCCCTGGCGAGTCCGCAGATGACGACCTTCTCGATCCCCCGGGCACGGAGCATCCCGAAGAGCTCGGTGGTGTGGGTGCGCCCCGCGTGGTTACGGACGAGGAAGGCGCTGTAGCCGTTCTCGCCGCCCGTGCCCTTTCTGACGATCGGGCCCGCGATTTCCAGCCCTTCGACGAACTCGGCGCCCCAGGTGCCTCGAACGCAATGTTTCGGCCAGGGTCCGCCGTGCTCCCGGAAATGCGGTGTCACCTCCGGGTGATAGTCCTGCGTGTAGACGACGAACGCACCCCCGGCCACAGCGTTCCCGATGAGGGCGTTGATCACGCCGACGAGCTCGTCGCCTCCCTCGACGTACAGGTTCCCGCTCGGGTGCGCGAAGTCGTTCTGTACGTCGACGACGATCAAGGCCGTGCGCGGATCGAACGCGATGCAGGAACGTGCGAGAGACACGCTTTCCTCCTACGAAGATCGGAGCAACGCACGTGCCAGGCGATGTCGTTGCGCAGCGTCGTGTCAGCGTACGCAGCGCACTGCGCGTAACGCGGCGCGTGCAACCTCGCGAGTTGCGCGCGCGCGACTCGTGCATCAGACTCGTTAGCGTGCGGTTCGTTGCGTGGCTGAGTTCGCGCGCGGGCGTTCGTGTACCTCCGCGATCGAGTTTGGGCGCCGTCCTGGCTTTGACGGCGTTCGCGACTCCGACCAGCGAGATCGGAGTGAGTAACTCCGCGCCGGGCGAGATCAAAGCAGTCAGCGCGCCAAAGGCCGCAAATACGGCCAAACCTGCCCCGCCTCCGCCTGAACCGAGCTGTGAAGAGCGCATCCGGTCCGCGCTCGCCGCTCCCGCGCTCCCCGGCGCGCCCGACCT
>JAEZYO010000541.1 GCA_023419055.1 Pseudomonadota bacterium
ACGCCGAGCTCGAGCGCGTACGCGGGCGCGCTCGACAGCAGCGAGCAGAGCCCTACGGCGCGGGCGAGACGGCGCATGGAGAGCTTCATTTCGTCGTGAACGTGGAGACGAACTCTTCGGCGATGCCGTTACCGACGTAGTCCTTGATCCCTCCCGCCGGGAGCACCACCTCGTAGGTCGTTCCGGGCATCAGGTTCTCTTCGGGGTCGAAGTTGAGGACGCTCATCGTCACCCCGAAGGTCCCCTTGAGCGCCTGTCCGCCCACCGGGCGCACGATGAAGCTCCGCGTGTCGACCGTCGCGAGCTCGATGTTGTCGGTGAACGAAATACCGACGCGCGTGGTGACGGGCTGCCCGGTGGCGCCGTTCTTGGGGACGACGGAGTCGACGCGCGGCGGGGTCGTGTCGGGCGCGGTGTCGTGCACCGCGATCACCGTGCCGGCATACTTGTTCGTCTCCGGCGAGAGCTGATCGTCGGACAGCACGAGCAAGTTGCCGATCGCCACCGTGAACTGGTCGTCGTTCTCCTTGAGGTTCCGCCGGCCGTAGATGTCTCGGACGAAGGTGTGCTTCACCGGGTTCGTCACATTGATCTTCGTGGCGCCTGGCTCCGGACGGATGCGACCGGCGAACATGAAGCCGTCCTGAAAGCTCATGTACTCGAAGTAGCCGCCGACGGTTCCGCTGGAGATGAGCTTGATGTCGGTCGGATCGCTCAGGACGTCGTACACGCGGATCGGGTTCAAGAGGTACGCGTGGTGACCGTAGAAGCCGCCGATGTAGCTCTCCTGTCCCGGAGAGAGAGAGTCGAGGATGAGCGGCTTGTGCGGGTCGGAGATGTCGACCGTCGCGATCCCCGAGTTGCTCTTCGGCGTGGTCACGACCAGGAGGTTTCCGATCGCATACAGCGTCCCGGCGCTGACACCGCCGACGTTGGCGAGGCGCGCCACGAGCTTCGCGTTCGGCGGGTCGGAAGCGTCGATGACGTGGACGCCGGTGTTCGTGCCGCCGACGTAGATGTTGGTGCCCTGCCAGGCCACGCCCCACACCGCCGCGGTAAAGTCACCGAAGTTGATGCCCTCGATGTCGACGCTCTTCAGGTGCTGTGGGTCGCGAACGTCCGTGATGTCCCAGATGTCGACGCCCTTGCCCTGAATCGTGACCGTGTAGAAGCGGCTGCCGTACTTGGCGAACGAGACCTGGTGCCCCTCCGCCTCGCCGCACTGCTTGCAATCCTTCGGGCTGACGTTGTCCGAGAGCTGCACGGGCGAGGTCGGATCCGAGATATCGTAGATCGAGAACCGTGAGTTCCCCGTGAGCTGCAGGTAGCCGTTGATGACCGACGGCTGGTTGTGGTGCTCGGACTCGAGCGTGGGTGAGATCAAGCCGTCCGGCCACTTGTCCTTGGGGATGCCGACTTTGCCAGCCGGCTGCTCCTCGTTCGGAATTTCGCCTTCGGGAGCGGCAGGAGGGCCTTCATCGGGGTTCCCGCCGCTGCCGGCGGTGGCGCCTCCGCTGCCCGCGGAGGTCCCAGCGCTGCCCGCCGTAGTCGCGCCTGCACCGCCAGCCCCTGCCGCGCTCCCACCCGCCGCGACGGACGAGCCGCCGCTACCAGTCAACGCGCCCGCCGTACCGGCAGCGCTTCCTCCGGCACCCGCGCCCGCGCCCGTGCTCGAGGTCCCTCCCGTTTGAAGGCCAGTCGTGCCGCCCGATCCCGACTGGGCTCCGGGAGCCTCGGGATCACCGGAACACGCCGCAACGGCGAGAAGGAGCGACCAGGTGCTTGCGTTCGATAGCGCTCGTCTCACTGCTTTTCTCCTGAGCAAGGTCAGTGGCGGACACACTTCGGCCCAGCGTCGTCGAGACCACTAGGAGCTCGAGACACACCGCGGCCCTCCGGCGAGAGCCGTTGGCGCCATCTGGAAAGCGCCATGCTCGCGATTAATAACAGTCCTTAACTGGGCGAGTCAGTGGACGAAAACCGCCCCCTCGAACTGAACGATTCCAGTGCCTGCGAACGAGCCGACCACGCTTCGAAAGCGCAGCTTCGCCCAGGGCGAATAGCGGCCTCCTCCCGGCACCGCGCTGGTGACGCCGGGAGGAGGACCAAGTTCGATGAAGTGGCTGGGAGCCACTAGAGCCGCGGGGAGGAAGCTCGCTTGCGCCGTGCCGCCAAGGCGAGGAGCCCGATGAGGCTCATCACCATCAGCGCGCGGTTGTCGGTCTGTTTCGGCCCACGGAAGGCGCAACCGCTGGACTCTGCCTTCTTCGGCGCGGAGGGCGGAGCCGGGGGAGAAGGAGGCTCGATCTCGTCCTCCAACGCCACGTTGTCGATCTGAAGCAGGTAGCTCACGAGATCGAGGCGCTCGGTGTCCGTCAACGCGCTGGTAGCGCCATGGCGATCGTCGGGGTTACGCGCGCCGACCACGTCGAGCAGCGTGGCCGCCGAGCCGTCATGCAGGTACGGCGCCGTCTCCCAGATCCCGCGCAGCGTTGGCGTGTCGAGGCCCTCGAGCGGGCCTCCCAGGCGCTGCCCGGATT
>JAEZYO010000580.1 GCA_023419055.1 Pseudomonadota bacterium
ATCGAAGCGTACGCAGCACCCCGTGAAGTCCTTCCCTCCGCGGGGGCAATGCGGGGGCAAAACCTCCCACACCTGCCGACACTTTCCGGCACTTTTGAGGCATCGGCCGATCGTGCTTTCCAGCTCCTTTCAGCTGCGGATCGGCCTAATTTTCAGGGCGCCCCCGATACGATTCGAACGTACGACCTTGGCTTTAGGAAAGCCCTGCTCTATCCAACTGAGCTACGGGGGCGTGGGGATGGTGTGGATGTAGGACTGTGGGTCCCGGTCAGGGGGCGCGCAGCCTAGCAACGTTCGGGGGATTCGTCAGCAATCCCTCGAGCGGTGCGCGAAGCGGGCGTTCTTCCGCGGCTCTTTCGTCTTTTTCGTCGTCGCGGTTCCTCGGAGCGAGACGGGCGGCCGGTGTCCTCGCCTTTGCGACACACGGCAGCTCGGTCGTGGCGTGGCGCTTTTGCGGGTCGGCTTTCTGGACTGGCGGTACTCGAGGGCTCGTGGTGGGGGGCACCTGCGTCGCAAGTGCTCGGAGGTGCTCGAGGGGGGAGTCGACGGGCGAGGAAGGTGACGAGGCGCGAAGCTGCGCGACGCGCTGGCATCGGCGTTGCTCGATGCCCGAGGCGCCGGATCTCAGTCCGGTGTGGGGCCGAGCAAACCATGGTCGACGCAGGCGTAGAAGAAGTCCCTTCTCAGCAGCTGGGTGTCGGAAAAATCATCGACGGGAAGTACCGCGTCGATTCGCTCGTGGGTGAAGGGGGGATGGGGGTCGTCTGGAAGTCGACGCAGCTCGATCTGGATCGGCCGGTGGCTATCAAGGTCGTGCGCGAGGAGTTCGCGAGCAACGAGGAGGTCGTCAATAGGACGCTGCTCGAAGCTCGAGCCGCGGCGAAGCTTCGAGGTGAGCACATCGTGCGGGTGCTCGATGTGGGGCGCCTGCCGACCGGCGCGCCCTACATCGTGATGGAACACCTCGAAGGGCGCGACCTCTATGCAGATCTCGCGGAGCGGCTGCTCCCCATGCCCGTCAACCTGGCCGTGGATCTGGTGCTGGAGGCATGCGAGGGACTTGCAGAGGCTCACGCGGCCGGGATCGTGCATCGCGATCTCAAGCCGGAGAATCTGTTCATCGCCGAGCAGCCCGACGGATCGGCGGTGATCAAGATCCTGGACTTCGGGATCTCGAAGGAGATTCGTTCCGAGTCACCCCGGGCCGTCACGAACCCCGCGACGGCGATCGGATCACCGCAGTACATGTCACCCGAGCAGATGCGCGGCTCGGGTGAGGTCGATGCTCGCGCGGACATCTGGTCGCTCGGCGCGACTCTCTACGAGCTCCTGGTAGGCCAAGCGCCGTTCCACGGGACGACCATCCCCGCGGTGTGCAGCATGGTGCTCGAGGAAGATCCGACTCCGCCTCGCCAGCTACGAGCCGACGTGCCGGTCGGGCTCGAGGCGGTCGTGCTCCGCTGCCTGAAGAAGGATCGTGAAGAGCGCTTCGGATCGATCGGGGAGCTCGCTCACGCCCTGGTCATGTACGGGAGCCCCACCGCGGACGATCGCGCCGCACGGATCGCTCGCGTCATCTCCGGGATTCGCCCCCGGCATAGCTACCCGGGTGAGCGCTTGTCGGAAATGCCTACGCTGCGCGAGAGCGCGTTCGACAACCTGAACTCGCTCGACGGCAACGTAGCTCCGATCAGAACCCATCGCCCACTCTCCGGCAGCCGATGGCACCTGGTCGCGCTGCTGTCGGCGGCGCTGGCGCTCCCCGTCGGCTTCGGGGCTGCTACCGGCGTGACGTCGCTGAGGCAGCGGCTGGCGCAAGCCGCGGCCCCCGCGGGTACGTCCGCCAAGGAGCCGCGCCGAGGCTACACGGTGGCGAATCTCGGCGGGGGACCCGTCTCGGCGCCGAGTGAATCGGCGAAAGCGAGCGCATCCCCGGAACGAGATCGCGAGTCGAACGACGAGCCAGGTCTCATCCTGGGCGAGCCGGTCTTGGAGGGCGACGCCGAGGAACCTTCGGCGTCCAACCCGAGCCGCGCTCCTCGAGGCGCGTGGGTGGGGAAGCCCGTCGCGGGAGTTCCTGCGATCGTGGCGCCGAAGGTCGAACCAGCACCCAGACCTACGACTACGAGCTCGGTCGCAGAGGCGCCTCCGGCCGTGGCACCTTCGCCGGCAGCCGTGCCTACGGTGAACGGGTCGAGCGCGTGGGATCCGAAGAGCTTCGGCGGACGACGCTGAGCTTTGACGCGGAAGGGTTCGAACGAGAAAGGCGGGTCATGGGAACGAGAGCGAAGTTCTGGGGCGGGCTTTTGGTGCTCTGTGTTTCGTCGAGCGCGGGCTCGGCCTTCGCGGACTCGCAAGCCGGACGAAAGGCGGCGGCCGAGAGCCTTTTCCAGCGTGGCGTCGAGCTGGTCGGTCAGGGCAAGTTCGAAGAGGCGTGCCGCCAGTTCGAGGCCAGTCAGGAGCTCGACTCGGCGCTCGGGACCATGCTCCACCTGGGTGACTGCTACGAGCGAGAGGGCCGAACCGGGAGCGCTTGGGCACTGTTTCGCGAGGCGCGGTCGCTGGCTGGCGCGACGGGCCAGTCCGAGCGGGAACGCCTGGCGGGAGAGCGAGTGAGCGCCCTGGAACCGCGGCTCTCTTACGTGGTGATCGACGTGGCCTCGCAAGAGGGGCTCGTCTTGCGCTTGAACGGAACTGCTATCCCGAAGGCTTCCTTCGGCGAGCCGTTGCCGGTCGATCCCGGGGAGCAGCGAGTCGAAGCCACGGCGCAGGGCGCGCGTCCCTACCGAGTGCGGGTCTTCGTACCGGCAGGCCCTTCGCAGGTGACCTTCCGCGTGCCGGTGCTCGAGCGTCGCGCCGCGAGGAAGCCGGTGGCGCTCGTCGCCGCGCCCGAGAGCGATCCGGGAAAGCCGCAACGAATCGGCGGCTACGTGGCGCTCGGGCTCGGCGGGGCGGCGCTCGCGACGAGCGGCGTGCTCGCTTACCTCGCCAAAGCGACGAACGACGAGTCGACGGCCGAGTGCTCCGAGCAGGACGAGAACGCCTGCTCCGCCGAGGGCGTCCGCCTGCGCCACGAAGCGCGCGGCCTGGCGGGCACCGCGACCGCGACCGGGATCGTGGGCGGCGTGCTGGCGGCGAGCGGCTTCGTGCTGGTACTGACCGCGCCGAGTTCGTCGCAAGAGCTCGTGCTCGGCCCTGCCGTGGGGAACCATTCGGGCGGGTTCGAGATGCGGGGGAGGTTCTGATGCCGCGCGCCAGCGCCTGGTCCGTGCTGTTCTTTCCTCTGCTCGCGTGCGGCGAGCTCATCGGCATCGACGAGGCTCACTACGACCCGTCGCTCGAGCCAGAGAGCGAGAAAGCTGCCGACCCGCGCGCTTGCGATCGCTACTGCGACGACATCATGGCGGTGTGCGAGGGCGAGCAGGCTCAGTATCCGAACCACGAGACCTGCCTCTCGGTCTGCGCGACGCTGCCTTTCGGGAGCGTGGGATCGGAGGGGAATACCCTCGCTTGTCGCGCGCGGCAGCTCGAGCTCGCTGCCATCGAGCCGCCGGTGCACTGCGTCTTCGCTGGTCCCGGCGGTGGCGGCGAGTGCGGCTCCAACTGCGAGGGGTTGTGTTCGATCACGATGGCGATCTGCTCCGCGGAGACGTCGAGCGCGCACTACGCCGGCTACGACGCCTGCCTCTCCGATTGCCAGGCGCTCCCCGATCTCGAAAGGTACGCGGCTCGGGAGGAGTACAGCGCCGGCGGCCACGTGCAGTGCAGGCTCTACCACGTGACCACCGCGACGGAGGACGCCGAGCACCATTGCCCCCACGTGCTCGGCGGAGCACCCTGCATCAACGAGTGAACTTCTCGACCTCGTTCTTCACGGGCGTCAGGGTGCGAAGGTAGTCGTAGACCGCGCCGAGGTCCTCGTCGGTCATCCCTGCGTACCTGGTCCAGGGCATGGGGCTGTTGAACTCGCCCTTCTTCACCGGGAAGGCAGCGCTCGCTGCGCGCATGGCTTTGAAGCGCGCTACGAAGACCTCCTTCGACCAGCTGGCGAGGCCGCTCGAGTCGGGCGTCAGGTTGGCGGAGCGCACGACGCCGCCGGAGGGCAGCGGAAACTCGACGCCACCCGCGAACTCCATGCCTGGTACGGGGTTGCCCTGCTCGCGGCGGGTGTGGCAATCGGTGCAGCCACCCATGGTGACGAGGTAGCGCCCGCGCTCGACGCCGCTCGCCGCGTCGGAGCACTTCCAGGGCTCCTGGGTGGTCGGCATGGTGCGCACCAGGAGGTTTACCGGGAAGTCGAGCGTACGCTCCGGGACGTCGTGCTCGACCGGGCGAAGCGTGCGGATGTACGCGACGATCGCGTCGAGATCGCGCTCGCAGAGGTGCGAGAGCGCCGGGTACGGCATGATGGGGAAGAGCGCGTTGCCCTTCTGATCGACGCCGTTCACGATGGCGCGCTTGAGCTCGCCGTCCGTCCAGTGTCCGATCCCGGCGGGCGTGATGTTGCGAGCGTAGATCTCACCGGGCAAGCCCATCTCACGACCGAAGCGCTCGCCTCCTTTACCTTCGGTGCCCGGGCGCACCGGTCCGGAGAAGCGCCCGAGATCGCGCTCCGAGTGACAGTCCGTGCAGAGCGCCACGTGCTCGACGAGGTACTCGCCTCGGGCGAGAAGCTCGGGCGTGGCCACGACCTTTCCCGCGCCGGGCGGAGGCACCGCGGGGAAGGCGACGTAGAGATAACCGATCCCCACACCGGCGAGCGCGAAGAGAGCCGTGAGAACTAAACCGATCCATGTGACGAGCCGTTTCATGAGCACCACCTGAACTGGAGCGGACGTCTCGCCCGCCATTCGAGAAGTGCCAGTTTCGGCCGTCTCGCGATGCTAAGAAGACCTTCGGGGTATCTTAAGAAGTTCCTAACGCTCGATTGCCGTTCGCCCCGGCGAGGCGTATGGCTCGGGCTCGAAAGACGGATTCGGGAGACGCGGATGGAAGAGGAGTACTTGCTCGGGTTGCTGCTCGAGATCGTCAAGCAGAGCGGCGTGTGGCTCTTGGAGGAGCGCGGGCAAGTGGCGCCCTATGGCGTCAGCATCGTGAGTGAACGGGGCGAGCCGGCCTCGTTCTTTCCGGAAGAGACTCGTCCCGGCGCCTCCCATCAGGAGCTGCTCGATCTCGTGGTCGAAGAGCTTCGAAGGCGGGCGCGCGAGCAGACCCCTCTCGGCCTCGCCGTCGTGGCCGGGCTCCCTCCCGACCCGGAGCACGCCTTCGGGGCCCTCATCGAGACGCCATCCTCGAGCTTGCGCGCTGTCTTCCACTACCGGCGAATGGTCGATCGCTGGATGATCGACGAACCGAAGTTCGATCGCGAGCTCCTGATCCCGGGTGGCGTCTGCTGGTCCTCGCGCCCGACCGACTAGCAGCCGCGCCGCCTCGCGCGGGCACGTGTATTGCGTGAACGCTGGCAGGAGGGCGGCATGGCTTCAACGAGACAGGACCTGCAGTTTCCCTACCGGGAGAGCGAAGGCTCGAAGCCGCTCCGACCCGGAGGCGCCGAGGCGGACGACACCCCCAATCTCGATCCCGGATACAACTGGCTCTTCGTCGGGCTCGGCGTGGTGCTCGCGATCGGCATCGTGATCGGGCTCTGGCAGATCGGAACGTCTCCCGCGGAGCCCGAGCAGCTCAATTATCGGGAGCTTGCGCCGGTCATCAACCCGACGCGCTAGCTCGGGAGCGACGCCCCGCGACGTCGGCGCGCGCCGAGCAGCAGGAGGCCGAGCGTGAGCTCGAGGTTTCCCGGCGCACGTCCCGAGCCCCCGCGGGGGCTCGTCACGCTGCAGCCCTCGACCTCTCGATCGTCTTTCGGCTTCGGGACGCACGCGGCGAGCCGCGCGGAACACTCGTAGGCTTCGGGGCAGGGCGGTAGATCATCCGCGCAACGCGGCACGCAAATGCCTGGAGGAGAGCCGGTGGCGGCGTAGCAGGCGTAGTCGCCCGGGCAATCGCCGTTACAGCTCGTCCCTAGCGGATCGACCGTGGGCAGACCACCCGGCGGTGGACGCGGCGTGCCCGCGTCGAAATTGCCGGCGCCGGATTCTCCGCCTGCCCCGCCGTTCTCCGGCGGCGGCGCGGCGTCGGGAGCCCCGCCGTCCTCGGGGTCGCTGGAGCCGTCCACCCACGCGGGTGGGGCGATCCCGCCCAGGGCGGCCGCCTGCTCCGCGCCAGCACGGATGAAGTCACGCCAGCCGTAAGTCCCCGTGTAGATGGCGAAGGAGCAGTCGTCGTCACCGCGCGAGAGCGCTCCGAACACGCGATCGTTCTCGTCGATGGCGGGTCCGCCCGAGTCGCCGCTGCAGGTCGGCGCGTTGCCAGCGACCTCTTTCTCGCCGAAGAGCGGACCGAGGCAGCCGGTCCCCTCGCAGTACACGCTTGCCCCGTCGTAGCGTCGTCGCTCACCGTACGAGGAGTAGTACTCGACATCCGTGGGATCTTGGATCCCGTACCCTACGGCGTAGAAGGGATCATTGGGCTCGACGGGCGAATCGAGCCGGGGTTCGAGCGGAGTCGCGACGCTCGACGGGACGCCGGTTCCCTTCAGGACGATCAGGGCGAGATCGTTCGAGCACACCTCGTCTCCCGGGGTCACGAGCACGTCGGCGGTGCCGTAGAGCAGTGAAGGGGTGGCGCCACCGGTAATGTCGTCCTCGGTCGTGACGTGCAGCGTCTCGAAGCCGTACGGGCTCTGGAACGTCGTCTCGCCGCACTCGACACCGTCGTCGTCGCCGCTGATCTCGGCCACGCAGTGGCGAGCGGTGAGCACCAGGTTCGGAGCGATCAGGGCGCCGCTGCAGAACCCCTCCTCGACGCCGTCGTAGGAGTCCGTGATGGCCACTACGGCCTTGGAAGTCGTGTCCGGAACTCCCCCGACGATGGGCTGACGAGCGCTCGCGAGCTTCGTCCCGGGACGCTCACCTTCTTTGGAAGAGCATCCGGAGACGCACAGCGTGAGCCCGAGCGCCCAACCAAGCGACCGACGAAGCATGGACTCGAGAACTTATCATGCTCGCGGGGAGCGTCCGACAACTCCGCGAAATACGATGATTTGTCGAGCTAGCTCGCCGCGCTTGCGCGCGCCCGCAAGCTCCAGAGAGGGCGAAATGCTCCAACGAGACACAGGACCGCGATGGGGAGGATTGCAGTCGAGGTAGCGCTCGTCCCGGTGCCCTCGAAGGTCAGCGCCTGTCCCGCGAGGCCGGCGAGCGGACCCAACGCGAAGCCGAGCCCGATCAGGCCCTCGTGCGCGCCGCCCGCGTCGACCGAGGCGTTCTTGACGAGCAGGGCATAGTAGAGCGAGGCGTAGTAGGCGACGCCTGCCGCCGCGCCGAAGAGCACCTCACCGACGAGGACGCTCGCGAGGTTCGGACCGAGCAGCACCATGAAGAAGCCGAGCGGCAGCGCGCCGCCGGTGATCGCGAGCGGGAGGGAGCGCCCTTGCCACGCGGTGGCGTAGCCGAGCACGGCGAACGCGCAGAGGCGCATCACGTCGAGCAGCGCCGCTGCGAGCGTCGAATGCCCGACCTCGAGGCCGTGTCGCGCGAGGAGGCTCGGCATCAGCGGGGCAAGCAAGAAGAGGAGCGTGTAGCTTCCGACCATGGTCCAGCGCGCGGAGCTCACGAGCGAGCCGTAGCGCTCGAGCGCACGCTCGTCCGGGCGCTCCGGATGATTTTGCTCGAGGCGCGGCGGCCGCGCCGGCCACTCGAGGACGAAGAACAGCGCGAGCACGTTCAAGCCGGCCGGGAGAGCAAACAGCGCCGCGCGCGCTCCGCGATCGATGAGCCAGCCCGAGAGCGCGAGCGCGAGCGGGACCGCGAGGGCCCAGGTGACGTTGTAGCGCCCCACCAAGCGCAAGAGCTCTCGCGGCCCGCGACCTCCGCTCGCGAACGACTCGACGATCGGCCACTTGATTCCCTGCAGCATGCCGATCAGAGGGAACGTGAGCATGACGGCCAGCGTCGAGGAGTTGAGCGCGAGCAGCGCGTGCAATCCGGCGAGCAGCGCGAGCGCGAGCAGGGCGGTCCTGCGTTCGCCCAGGCGAGCGGTGGCCGGGTGGCTCGAGAGCGCGCCCGCCGCGTAGGTCAATCCCTGGACGAACGCGAGCCACAGGTTCTCGGTGTCGTCGAAGCCGAGGACGGTCGCCGTGTAGAAGTAGAGGCCGCGCTGGAGCAGGATGGTGGCAAGGCTCTCCGTGAAGGTCACGGCAAGAAGTCGCGCGGTCGCGCCGGCACCGAGGGGGCCTTGCATGGGGGGCGATTTCGCAGAGGGCAGACCCGTACGCAAGGAATCGCCTCTGGGCGTCCGCAGAGAGTCACCCCCGACCGTTCTCAGAGCACACTAACGGCCCCCCCCTCTCCGCAAGAACCGATCCAGCGAGCAGGTCTTCGAAAAGAGCGCCTTTTCCCGCATTTCTCAGGGTGGGACTGGACGAATACGGCCAAGGGCTGGACGTATCCGTCCAGGAGAGGGCACCGACCGTCAGGCCTCGCTCGGGCCTCTCGGAGCGGAATTTCTCACGCCGAGACGGGCCGTTGGCGCAGAGTCCGCCGTTCGGCGGAGCCCTCGCGAATGTCGGGCGAGCGCAGGCGAAGGGGCGCGCGAGCGTCACGTTCCGAGGGCGCGACAGGTGAGGAACAGCGCCACACAGGTGGGGAGGATTTCCCTGCTGGAACCAAGCGCCGTGTGGTCACCGGCGGACCTTGCCGCACTGCGCCGCGCAACCATCGACAAGGTCACGAGGCGTCCCTACGTTGGCTTCGAGTTTCATGTCCAACGGAGTCGCGCCCCAGAAATCGAGTCCTTCGCGGCTGCCCGGCACCCCTCCGGAACAGCCGGAGGTGAGGCCCGGTTGGCGTGGATGGTTCTTGCTCGGCGTTCTCTTGATCGCCTTCTACGTCTGGCAGCAGTACTCGACGGCGGACGAGACCTTCCCGTTCGTTTCGTACACTGCCTTTTTCAAGTCCCTCGAAGAACAGCAGATCGAGAGCGTGACGCTGAAGGGACAGACGGTCACCGGCAAGTTCAAGGGCGAGACCAAGGTCGAGGGACAGACGCTCAAGCACTTCCGTACGATGGTGCCCGCGCAGGAAGATCCGCAGCTCATCCCCAAGCTGCGGGAGCAAGGCGTCACCGTATCGGTGAGAAGCGAAGAGCAGCCGCTCGGCCTCCAAATCTTGCTCTCGCTCCTGCCGTTCGCGCTCATCGTCGGCGCCTGGGTGTGGCTGTCGCGCCGCGCGCAGAGCATGATGGGGCCGGGAGGCCCGCTCGGCGGTGTCCTGAAGGGCAAGAGCCGGCGCTTCGAGAAAGAGGGGCAGGTCCCCGTCCGTTTCGACGACGTCGCCGGGCTCCGCTCGGCCAAGCAGGATCTGCAGGAGATCGTTCAGTTTTTGAAAGAGCCGGAGCGCTTCCGCCGGCTCGGCGGAAAGGTGCCGCGCGGCGTGCTGCTCGTGGGGCCGCCCGGCACCGGCAAGACCCTGCTCGCGCGCGCGGTCGCCGGCGAGGCAGGTGTCCCCTTCTTCTCGATCAACGGCAGCGAGTTCATCGAGCTCTTCGTCGGCGTGGGCGCATCGCGCGTCCGTGAGCTGTTCGAGGAAGCGAAGAAGGTCGCTCCGGCGATCATCTTCATCGACGAGATCGACGCCGTCGGTCGTTCGCGCGGCGCGGGGCTCGGCGGCGGACACGACGAACGCGAGCAGACGCTCAATCAGTTGCTCTCGGAGATGGACGGTTTTTCGCGCAACGATCTGACCATCGTGCTCGCGGCCACGAACCGCCCCGACGTGCTCGACGCCGCGCTCCTCCGCCCCGGTCGCTTCGACAGGCGAGTCATCATCGACAGGCCCGAGCTCGGCGCGCGCAAGGCGATCCTCGAGGTCCATACTCGCGGTAAGCCGCTCGAGCCCGACGTCGACTTGAACGTGATCGCCGGCAACACTCCCGGCTTCTCCGGAGCGGACCTCGCGAACCTGGTGAACGAGGCAGCCCTCAACGCTACGCGGCGCGGCGCGGACGCGATCGCCTCGAGCGATTTCAGCGCTGCCTTCGACAAGATCGTGCTCGGCGACCCGCGCGAGACGAAGCTCGAACCGGCGGAAAAGCGGCGCGTCGCGGTGCACGAGGCCGGTCACGCGGTCGTCGCGCATTTCTCGCCGAACGCCGAACCCCCGCAGCGCGTCACGATCATCCCGCGTGGCATGGCGCTCGGCGTGACGCAGCAGATGCCCGGCGCCGACCGGCACCTCTACACGGAGCCTCAGCTCGTCGACAACCTGCGCATGTTGCTCGGGGGGTACGCCGCCGAGCAGGTGCTGCTGAGCAGCATTTCGTCCGGCGCCGAGAACGATCTCAAGAAGGCGACCGAGCTCGCCTTCAAGATGGTCGCGCACTGGGGAATGAGCAAGAAGGTGGGCCCGGTGTATCACGAGCACCGCACGGAACATCCATTCCTCGGGCAGATGCTCGCGACCGAGGGCGGTACGAGCGACGCCACGGTGCACATCATCGAGGAAGAGACGGCGACGATCCTTTCTCAGTCGATGGATGCAGCCAAGCGCATCATCAGTGAGCATCGCGAAGCGATGGAGCGCCTGGTAAGTCACCTGCTCGAGCACGAGGGCATCGAGAAGGCCGAGCTCGGTAAGCTCTTGGGGCCGGGCGCGCCACGCGAGAATCCGGTCGAGGTCGTGCCGGCCGCCTGAGAGGCTGACGCTCCTTTTCTGCGTCTTTCCACGCACCGGGTGATAAGACACGCGGGATGCGTCTCGCTAGCGCGGCTCTCTTCGGCTTGAGTCTCTGCCTGGGGTGCCGCGACGCAGGGAGCCAGCTCGGGCCACGCCCGGGCGCTCCAGCATCGTCGGCTGCGAACGCCTCCGCGCGCCTGTCTCCCGCTCCGACGGAGCGGGCGCCGGTGGCCGAATCACCACGCCCCGGTGACGAGATCCGCATTCGGGCTACGCACCCGAGCGGCGCGCCGCTGCACCCTGCGCCCGAGTCGTCGAAGGTCTCCGGGAGGCTCGTCGACGGGAGCGTGGCTCGCGTCGAGAGCGAAAAGGACGGGCGCTGGTTCGAGGTCAGCCAGGGCCCCCAGCGGGGTTGGCTGACTCGGCGTTACCTGGCGCTCGGAGCGCCGGCACGTCCGACCTTGGCGACGGACTCTCCGTTCGCGTCGCGGGAGGCCTGCCTCGCCGCGTTGGGTCGGCGGGAACGAGCGCCTCGAGGTCCGTCCGTTGCGCGCATCGGGAGCTGGAACCTGCATTGGTTCCCGGACGGAAAGCCAGGGCGCGGTGAGGACGGAGGGGGAACCGATCTGGACTGGCTTTCGTGCGCGATCACCTTCCTGGATTTCGACGTGCTGGCGGCCCAGGAGATCAAGGGCACGCCTCGAGCGCGAGCAGCGCTCTCGAAGCTCGTCTCCTTGCTCGATCGAAGCACCGGGGGCAGCTGGCAGGTGACGGTCGACGACTGTCCCGAGAGCAGCGGTCAGCACGTGGCGGTGCTCTTCGACTCGAAGCGCGCGCGCAGGTTGGGTGGGGCGACGCTCGCGGCGCTCAATCCTCACGGCGAGCCCTGCAAGGATCAGCTCCGGCCCGGCCTCGACGCTTACCTCGCGTTTCGGGGCGGCCTCGACCTTCACGTCGTCTCCGCGCACCTCAAGGCCGGCGGCAAGGCTCGCGACATTGCGCTCCGTCGACGATCGTTCGAGAGCTTCTCGGAGGTGTTCGACGCTGCGCAGAAGGCGGCGCCCGACCTCGACGTGCTCGTCCTCGGCGACCTCAACACCATGGGGTGTCCCGACTGCTCTCCGCCCAAGAGCTCGCTAGCCGAGCTCGCGGAGCTCGGACCCCTGCTCGCCGGGGAAGGATTCAGACGGCTCGAGAGCGATCTCGCTTGCAGCTACCACTTCGACGGCTCCGGCACCCTGCTCGACGGCGCGGGGGTCTCTGCGGGCTTCCTCGAGGCGAGAGACGTGACGTTGCGCGTCGGCGGGCCCTGCGCGGAGCTCGGGTGCGAGCGGGCGCCCGAGCGCCACCCCGCGCGCTCCGCCCTGAGCGATCACTGCCCCGTCTACGTCGACGTGCCCGACCGCGACCTCGACTGACGCGAGCCCGAAACCTTGGTATGGGCGATCGCCCATGACGACCAAGTACTGGCTCGTGAAGAGCGAACCCGACACCTACTCCTTCGACCAGCTCGTCAAAGACAAGCGCACCGTCTGGGACGGCATCAGGAGCTTCGAGGCGCGCAACAACCTGCGCGCGATGTCGAAGGGGGACCTCTTGCTCTTCTATCACTCGAACGTGGGCAAAGAGGTCGTCGGTCTCGCCAAGGTGGTGAAGGAGGCGTACCCCGACCCCAAGGCGGAGGAAGGCGACTGGTCGGTCGTCGAGATTGCCGCGGTGAAGCCGCTCAAGGAGAGCGTGACGCTCGAGACCATCAAGGGAGACAAGAAGCTCGCGAATTTCGCCCTGGTCAAGCGATCGCGCCTGTCGGTGGTCCCCGCGACTCAGGCGGAGTTCGAGCGCATCCTGGAGCTCGCAGCGACCAAGCTCTGAGGCCGGCTCGTCGCCGGGATCAGGCGTCGCTCTTCGTGTCGCGAATGTCGACCAGCGTGGAGAGCGCTTCAATCTCGCGCTTGGTCTGGATCTCGCGCTGCCGGCAGCCCTTGAGATCCGCTTCGAGCCGGCGCAGCTCCGCCTCGATTTCGCGCAACGATTCCTTCAATTTGTCGCGTTCGCTCTTCAACTGCTCGAGATCGATGGGCACGGTTTTCCTCCGGGCGGGATGGAAGTAGCACCTACCCCGGGTGAGAGGGAAGCCGTAAAACCGTCCTCAGAGTGGCGGCAGGGAAAAACCACGCTCGGGCCGCGCGAACAGGAATCCCTGCAAGAGCTCGCAGCCGAGCTCGATCAGCGTATCGCGTTCTTCGCGGCGCTCGACCCCCTCGGCGACCACCAGCATGCCCATGTCACGCGCCAGGGCCGAGAGCGAGCGAATGACCTTCTGTTTCGTGGGCTGGACGTGCACGTCGCGCAGCAGGCCCATGTCGAGCTTGACGAACTCGGGCTCGAGCAAGGCGAACGTGCCGAGGCCCGAATACCCGGCGCCGAGATCGTCCACGGCGATGCGATAGCCCATGTCGCGCAGCATGCCGACGCGGCGCCTCACGTCCCGCACGGAGTCGAGCGGCGCCCGCTCGGTAATCTCGAGGACCACGCGCTCTGCGTGTCGCGAGAGCGGGGAAGAAGGATCGACCAGCACGGGATCATTCAGCTCGGTCGCGTGCAGGTTGACGAACAGCACCGTGTCCGGAGGCGCCTGCTCGATGGATTGCGCCGCGGACTTTCGCACGGCGCGCCCGAGCTCTTCGATGCGGTCGAGCTTCTGCGCCAGATCGAGGACCGCGCTCGCGGTGGAGAGCTCGGCGAGGCTGCAGCGCAGGAGCGCCTCGTAGCCGAACACGCGCTGAGTGCGGATGTTGACGATCGGCTGGAACGCGAGCCACAGGTTCGACAGGGCGCGCGCGAACAGGCTGTCGACGTCGGGGGCGCTCGGGTCGGGGGAGCCGGTGGCGAAGAGGCCCTCCGCGAAGCGCTGCAGCTTGCCGAAACGGCGCAGCTGCGCCGCTCGCTCGAGCACGCGCCGGAGGTCGTCGAAGCCGACCGGCTTGGTCAGGTAGCGGAACGCGCTGTGCTCCAGCGCCTGGATTGCCGTCCCGACCTCGGGCGCACCGGTGAACAAGACGACGGGAACGTAGGGGTCGCGATGATGGACTCGACGCAAGAGCTCGATCCCGTCGAGCCCCGGCATCCCGATGTCGCTGAGGACGATGTCGAACGGCTCGTGGTCGAGCAGCGCCAGCGCCTCTTGCCCGTTCTTCACCTCCACGACCACGTATCCGAAGGAGCGCAGCAGCCGGCCCGTCGATTGCAGGACGACCACGTCGTCGTCCACGATGAGCAAGCGCACCGGAGCGCTGCTGGCTCCCGAGATGGGTTGGCTCGCCGGAGAGATCTCGTCGCCCATTGCGATCTCGCCGGGCAGCTTCAAGCCCGAGCTCATTTAGTGGGCCACCCTCGGCGACATGAAACCCACAACGGACGCGCCGCGTGCGTATTAAGCGTCCCCGGCTCGAATCGCGCAATAGCGCGCTCGAACACCGCCGAATTGCGCGCGACCGGCAGCCACTGAAAAAATGGTGCCACCCCGGATTTCTGGCATGACCTCCACGTGCGGAGTCGCCGGGGTTCGCGAGCCAACGACATGGTCGAGCTAACGCTGAACAATTCCCGCATGATGCCACGGGGACGGGAACGCTCGCTACAACCAACGGCGACCGCCGTCAGAATGGGCGGGCCCGTTCTCCCCCTGAACGCTCGGGAGCGCTCGCGAGCGAGAGGGTAGGCGAACCTTCACCTCCGAGAGTGAGCGTCTCGATTCAGGAAACGGCTGCGGGAGCGGTTCTCTGCCACAAATTGCGGCGGCCCCGGAGCAAAGTTTGGTTCGCGCAGGAATCGCCCGCCCCACGCCGCCCCTTGTTTCACACCCCGGGTATGACCTTTTCGTACGAGGTGGTTCAGCCGGGGACACCCAGCAAGCGTCCGCGCGAATCCACTTGGTAGACGCGACGCAGCGTGCGGCGAGGCGGCAGGCTCGGCCCGCGCCGCAGGTGCTCCAAAATGGTCTCGCGCCGCGGAGCGCCGGGCTTCGACTCCACGCGCATGAGGCGCGTCCCTGCTCGAACGTCCAACGAGAGACGCGTCCGGTACACGACACCCGGCGCCGGATCCAAGCGCTCCTCGCGTGCGCCCGGGAAGCGAGCCGCGTGGAGCCACGCGTCGTTGACGCGAACGAACCAGTGCACCTCCGCGGTGCCGCGTGGCGCCACGTACTCTTCGTCGAAGACCTCGATGGTGACCAGGCGCCGATCGCTCAAGGCTCTACTTGTACGCGGGCGCGTCTGGTGGCGGCGCGACCTCGCCGTTAGTGGGGCTCGCTCCTCCGGACGTCGCTTGCGCGGGATCGGGCGACTCGGCGGGAGGCGAGCTCGGCGGAGCTTCGTTCGCCGGCCGAGGTATGACGAAGCGCGGAGGAGTGTCCGACTTGCAGCCGGGCCCGAAGCCTTGCGCGTCGAAGTCGTAGTAGTAGCTGCCGCTCCGCTCCGAACCCGAGGAGTTGGTGTAGCTGACCTCGATGCGGAGCGCGCGCTTGCCGGCGCGCGCGGGCGAGCAATACGAGACGAGGTAGTACTTGCCGTGCGTCTTCAAGACGCGCGACGCGGCCTCCTCGAAGGCGATCGGGAAGGTCTCTTCGGACTGAGCATGGATCACGCCGGCTCGAGCGATTCTGTCGAGGTGGGGAGTCTCTTCTCCGACGCCGATCCCCAAGACGTTGTAGCGCTTGTGCTCGAGGGCCTCTTCGATCTGAAGCTCGGTGACGCGCCCGGCGAGATCAGGGCCGCGCGCGAGCACGAGCAGGGTGCCGACGCGCACCGGCTTCTTCTGCTGCGTGAGGCGACCGTCGAGCTCCTTGATGCCCTTCAGGATCGCGCCGTTCAGATCGCGCGACGCGTCTCTCGGCGCAAGCGAGCGGAGCGACGACGCGCTCACGGAGCCGCCCGTCCCGCTCACCTTCGGATAGTCACCGACCAGCCGCAGCCCGCCAGCGCCGTCGTAGGCGAGCACCGTCACGGGCAGCGTGCCCTGCACCCTCTCGACGAAAGACTCGACACCTTTCACGAAGCCGTCGATCACGCTGGGCGGCGGCTTCGCGCCGAGATCGAGCAGGATGACGACGCGCTCGTTCGTGACGAGCTCGCGAGGCAAGAGGCGCTGGCTGACCTCCTCGGCCGAGAGGAGCTTGTCGTCCTCGTAGATGCGGAAAGACTTCGGCTCCAGATCGACCACCGGATCGTCGTTGTCGGTGACCTCGAGGTAAGCCGCGACGTTCGCTGGCTTCTGGACGCTGGTGGCCACCGCCTCGACGTTCGTGCCGCCGAGCAGGTCCTTGAACCCCGCGCACGCGGGCGTCGATGCGGCCAGAAGGGTTACGACGGCGAGCTTCATCGAGCGTTCGCCGAGACTCAGACGATGATGGCGCGTCATTCCAGGACCTCCCGACCGAGCCGCGCGTCCTCGAGCACGTCGGTCATGCCGTGTGACAAATGAGCAGGTAGCTCGCGATCCTCGAAGAGTCGAACTTCGCTGATCTCGACGGGATTATCGGGTGGCCGCGACGGCTCCGCGACGGTCGCGGCGACCACGACGGTCACCGCGTGGAAGCGCGGATCGCGATCGATGCCGGAGTAGACTCCGATCAGGCGCCCGAGCGACAGGAGCTCGGCTCCCGTCTCCTCGAGCAACTCGCGCCGAATGGTGTTGCTCAGCGTCTCGCCCCACTCGAGCGTTCCACCGGGGAGCGCCCAGAGGCCCGTGTCCCCGCGGCGGATCAGGAGCCAACGTCCGTCGGCGGTGCGAGCCGCGGCCGCGATACCGACCACGGGGCGGCGAAGCAGGTGGCGGGCAACCTCTTTTACGACCTTCCAGACGCCGGCGGGGATCTTCACGAGCCAGAGCTTGCCCACGTGGCGGGTGCACTGAAAGCAGGAAATGTGGTACCCGGGTCAGCCCTGTCGCACCGGAAGCGCGCCCACCATCGCCTGCTTCTCGCGTCCGGCGCGGTCTCACCGCGGCCGGCGTGTCGGCTCGTCGTCTGCGCCGCGAGCCTTTTGCTTTCCGCTTGCAGCGAGCGTAGCGAGCCCCCTGGCGCCAGACCCGCCGGCTCGGTCGTCATCGAGGTGGGGAGCTCGATTCCCAACCGGGCTCCGGCTGGCGCGAACCCGCCCGGCAGCGCGTCGAGCGCCGCCCCCGGGCCCAACCTGGGAACCGTAGACGACAATCTTCCCTTTGCTCCGAGCGGCGTTCGAGTCGCAAGTACCGCCCTCCGTACGTGGATCTACACGGACGTCGGACCGAAGCGCACGAGGTACGGCTACCTGCGGGCCGGAACGGTGGTGGACGTTCGGCCCCCGGAGATCAAGAACGCCGGCTGTGACGGCGGCTGGTACCGGGTAAACCCACGCGGTTTCATCTGCGTCGGGATGGGCGCGACGCTCGACCTGGAACAAATCGTCGCGAAGGCGGCCGACACCAGGCCCATTCGGGGGCAGGCGTTTCCGTACCTCTACGCGCTCGCGGACGGCAACCCTCCGCTGCTCTACTTCAAGCTCCCGAGCGCCAAGCAGATGTCGGAGTCGGAAGGCGGTGACGTGGCGGGTCGAGCCGCGGCCTGGCGTGAGCGTTCGCGCTTGTCGGGGTTGTCGTCGGAGCTCGGCAACATCGGCGCGCCGCCCGACTTTCTCGTGGCGGGGCAGAAGCTCGAGAAGCCCTACGGAGCGAAACAGCCGCTTCGCTACCTTTATCACGCGGGGCGTGCCGCGCCGGACAGCGGCTTTGCGCTGCTGCGCGTCTTCGATTGGGAGAACCGCACCTTCGGGCTCACGACCGAGCTCGACATCATCCCGCTCGACCGCACGCGAGTCGTTCGACCGAGCGCCTTTCGTGGCGTCGAGCTCGGTAAGGACGAGTCGCTGCCGGTTGGATTCGTCGAGCCTCCGTTCGCTCAACGCTACGAGCTCAACGTGAACCAGCAATTCGCTCCCACCACGACTCTTCGGCGCCGCGAGGGCGTCAAGCTCACCGGCACGACCCGCCCTGGAGGCATGTGGGAAGCTCGCGATCAGTCTTGGGTCGCGGAGGGCGCGCTTCGGATCATCCCGGCGCGCACCACGTTTCCGAGCTTTGCGACGGGCGACCGCAAGTGGATCGACATCTCCATCCGCGAGCAGTCGCTCGTCGCTTACGTCGGTCAACGGCCCGTTTACGTCACGCTGGTGAGCACCGGGCGCGGCGGTCTCGCGGACCCGAACGAGGTCGAAGAAGCGACCGTCCGCGGGACGTTCATGATCTATCAGAAGGACGTCTCCTCGACGATGGACGGCGACGAGGACCAGGCCGACTCGTACGCGCTCAGGGACGTGCCCTTCGTTCAGTACTTCCACAAGGGCTACGCGCTCCACGGGACGTACTGGCACGACGAGTTCGGCAAAATCAGGAGCCACGGCTGCGTGAACCTGTCCCCCATCGACAGCGCGTGGCTCTTCGAGTGGACCGACCCGAGCGTCCCCGCCGATTGGCACGGCGTGGTCAACAAAGAGCGCGGCACCGTCGTCCTGGTTCGTCCCTAGCGCGCGTCGGCGCGGCGCCGGCAGGCAGGACGTGATGTGATGTGGGTGCGCCGCCGCGAGCAGCCGGCTGAACAAGGCGCGTGGCCGTGAACATCACGCTGCCGTCCCGAGTCGATCCGGGCGAAATCTCTGAAAAGTCGGGGAGGGAGGAGGGGGTTGCAGAGCGAGCGAAAGAGCGTTCTCATCAAAGGCTATGTTGACGGAGGCGAAGTCACGATGAGCATGCCGTTGATGGACCTTTTGAAGCGCGCCGTGCAGGTCGGGGCGCAAGAGGTTCGGTTGGTGCCGGGACGGCGGACGATCGTGGTCTTGCCCCAGGGCGAGAGCGAGGTGAAAGGCGAGCCTCAGACCTCCGAGCGCATCGAACAGCTCGTGGTCCCCGCCATGACGGCGGCGGCGCGGCGAGCTCTCGCCTCGGGCTGGGCGGAGTGGGATTTCGAGCTCGAAGGCAAGGGCGCGGTTCGAGCGTGCGCCGAGCGCAAGGTGGGGCTCTTGCACGTTTCGCTGTTCCTCGATCGCGTGCCGGAGCCGAGCGAGGAGTCGCAGGGTAAGGCGCAGCGGGCCCAGGCGCTGCCCACGCAACCGCCGCTCCCCCCCGAGAAGCAGATCTACGACGGCGGGCTCAGCGGTGGTTCGACCACGGAGATCGATCGCTACCTGATGCAGATGATCGAGTCGCGGGCGTCCGATCTGCACGTCAGCACGAACGCGGTGCCCATGCTGCGCATCGACGGCGAGATGAAGGCGATTTCGTCGCAGAAGCTCGCCGCCGAGGCCGTGCAGCGGGTGCTCTTGCCGATCGTTCCTCCGCGCAACCGCGAGGAGTTCCAGAAGACTCACGATACGGATTTCGCGTACGAGCTCGAAGGGCGGGCGCGCTTTCGCGTGAACCTGTTCGTCGACATGCACGGCATGGGCGCCGTGTTCCGCATCATCCCTTCCAGGATCCTGACCGTCGAAGACCTGAACCTGCCGAAGGAGCTCTTGCCGCTTTGTCACCTGCCGAAGGGGCTGGTGCTGGTGACGGGGCCGACGGGATCGGGCAAGAGCACGACGTTGGCTGCGCTGATCGATTACATCAACAAGACGCGCCACGATCACATCATCACGATCGAGGACCCGATCGAGTTCGTTCATCAAAACAACAAGTGCCTCGTGAATCAGCGCCAGGTGGGGGAGCACACGGACTCCTTCAAGCGGGCTCTGCGCGCCGCCCTGCGCGAGGATCCGGACATCGTGCTGCTCGGTGAGATGCGCGATCTCGAGACGGTGGCGATCGCCATCGAGACCGCCGAGACGGGGCACCTGGTCTTCGGAACGCTCCACACCTCGTCCGCGCCCTCGACCATCGACCGCATCATCGATCAGTTTCCGCCGGAGCAGCAGGCACAGATTCGCGTCATGCTGGCCGGTAGCTTGAAGGGCGTCATCAGTCAGATGCTCTGCAAGAAGGTCGCTGGCGGTCGCGCGGCGGCGCTCGAGGTGATGATCTCCACGCCGGCGATCAGCAACCTGATCCGCGAGGCCAAGATCTTCCAGATCCCGTCGATCATGCAGACGGGGCGCAAGCTCGGCATGCGGCTCATGAACGACAGCTTGCTCGCGCTCGCCAAGGACGGCTCGATCTCACCGGACGAGGCCTTCTCCAAGAGCTACGACAAGGCCTCGCTGCAGACGCTCTTCCAGCAGAACAGCATTCCGTTCCAGCCCGTCGGTTGAGCGAGGAAGGTTTACCGTAAGAGGTCGACGCGATCGGCCACGGGCTCGTACGCCTGGGGCGCGCCGTTGCTCGGGCCCATGCGCCCGCTGAACACGATGCCGCTCTTCGGCGCGAGCTCGCCGGGGACCGAAAGCACGGTCTCGCCGAGCAACTCGGGAGGCTCGGCGGTGGGACGCTCGTGATCGGGCGCCGCCGCGAGCATCCGCACTTTCACCCCCAGGTCTTTCTTGGTTTCGGTCGACGTGTTGTGCAGGCACCCGCTCACCTTACCGGTCGACTCCGGGCGCAGGCGACACACGCGGACGTCTCGCGTCGCGTCGATCAAGCGCGAGAGGTAGGGCGCCTCGTCCTCACGCATGGCTTCGCGCAGGCGAGCCAGGGCCTCCTTGGCCCGCGCGTCGCCGAGGTACGTGAGCAGTAGCGCGCCGTGCAGGCGAACCGGGCGGTGGTTGGCTTCGAGGAGCTCCGCCACCCGGTCGGCGGGGGCCGCGTCTTCTCCCTCGTCTCCGAGGGTGCCGAGGATCGTGTTCTGGATTTCGAACTCGGTACCCTCGGCCTCGACGCCCCACTTGATCGCCTGCGCGGGCATCAGCGGGCCCTCGTAGAACAAGGGGCGGTTCGAGACGAGCTCTCGCGCCTTGCCTTCCTCGCGGTTGTAAAAGAGCACGACGAGCGAGATCTCGTCGATGGGGTCCTTCGAGTTGTTGACGACCGCGATGTCGAGCTCGGTGTACTTGCGGCGGCGGTTCTCGTCCTCTCCTCGACCCTGTCGAACCTTGTGTGAGAGCGTCAAGAGGCTGAGCCGCGGCAGCGGCTCGTCCCAGAGCGGCGAGTCGGGGCGCCGGCAGAGGCACGGCTCTCCCAGCGTGACGGAGCTGTCCGCAGCGCTCGGCGCTTCGGAGGGCGCTTTTCGACGGGCAGCGGCGACCTTGGCCGACGAGGTGGGCCGAGGCGCGTCGGCGCCGCCAGCGCGTGCGTGCTCTCCTTCCCGCGCCGACACACTCCGCGGGGTGTCATCGGAGCGCGCCGCCGCTTGACGCTCGGGGTCGTTCTTCAAGAGGTAGCGCGCCATCAGCACGGTGCCGAGACCGCTCGCCGCGAGCGTCACGACGATGGCGAAGGTCGTGCGCGGCAAGAGGCCCTGAAACTGAGCGAAGGTCCGCGGCGCGCGCGCAGGCTTCTCCGGCTCGGGCACGTGAAGGAGCCGAGGCAAGTACGACGCGAGCTCGGAGGCGAGCAAGACGCGAGCGTTTTCGGAGGCCTCCCCGCCGAACACGAGCAGCCGATCGGCGAAGAAGGCGATCGCGAGCACGACCGCCGCGGCGAGCGTCGCGATGACGACCGAGAGCGCTGGCCCGCGCTCTGGCGCGAGCCGGATGACGAGGGCGAAGCCGAGGAGCGCCACGATGGCTGCGGCTGCGATGCCGGCGATGCGAACGAGGAGACGCCTGCGGTAAAGCTCGTGATGGTGCACGGCCGCCCCGCTCGAGAAGTGCGAGAGCAGCATGCGGTGGTGCGGAGTCGAGCTCGGATCGAGGTTCAAGAAGAGCCGTTCGCCCTCGAACTGCGCCTCGAGCACCTGGCTCCAGGGGACGAGCACGCTCGTGCCGCTCGTGAGCGGGCCAGGCGCGTAGCCTTCAGTGAACGAGCCGACGCCGAAGTACACGACGCTGAGCCCGTCGGGCGTGCACTCGAGCTCCACGGTGCCGACGGCGCGACCCGTGTTGTCGGTGCGCTCGCTGGCTACGGCGATGGCCCGGAACTTCATGCGGGGCCGGCATGCTAGCATGGTAGCTTGCGTCAACCATGAGTACGGTGACCGTCGAACGCGAGATCGCCTGCAAGGCGGATCCCAGCGGTATTTGGTGCGCCGTGGCAGACACGGAGCGCCTGAACCGCGCGATCGGGCTCGGCCCGATCGAGGCGCGGCCGGTCAGCGGCAGTGGCGCTGCGCGCTTCGCGATGAGCACGATTTCCGGGGGCTTCCCGCTCGAGTACGAGGAGCTGCCGTTCGAGTTCGAAGAGAACCGCCGCTACGTGGTGAAGCGCAACGTCAAGAAGGGGTTGTTTCGCTCGATCGAGAACAGCTTCGAGCTTTCGCCCCGAGACGGCGGCGGCACGAACCTCCTCGTACGC
Organism: Pseudomonadota bacterium; assembly: GCA_023419055.1. The sequence goes on from JAEZYO010000580.1 coordinate 22,152, forward strand.
GTGAAGGTCGACGGCGCGAACGCGCTGATCGCGCCGGTCGTGAGGATCCAGGTCACACGTTTCCTCGCGCGGATCGAGCAGGAGGTCCGCGTCGTGGACGAGGAGATCACGGCGGGTCGCGGGGCGTGTTTTCGAAGTACGCGTTCCGTGGTCGACGAGGCGGCGCTCGGACGCGCCGGGAACGCGCTCGCCGAGGTCTTGTCACCCGAGCGTCGCGCGCTCGGCGTGCGGCTCGTCGAGTACGTGCGCGGCGCGAGCGACGCCGACGTGGCTCGCATCCGTCCTTTCGAGCTCGCGCATTCGATCTCGGCCGACGAGCGCGAGGTGCTCGCGACTTGCTTGAGCGCGGTAGGGGCGGGGCTCCTCGAGCTCGGATGGGATCTGGTTTGCCCGAGCTGCCGCACCGGGACGGAGCGGGTCGCCACGCTGTCGGAGCTTCCGCGCGACGGACATTGCCAGCTCTGCGACATCTCTTACGAGCTCGAGTTCGACCGCGCGGTCGAGGCGACGTTCCGGCCGTCGGCGGCGATTCGTCGCGGATTGACCGGGCCCTTCTGCATCGGCGGGCCAATGCTCATGCCGCACGTCGTGGCGCAGGCCATCGTACCGGCTTCGGGCAGCGCTTCTGTTCGCGCACCCTCGAAGCTCGGCGCGTACCGGCTCTTCTTGCGCGGCGGGGCGAGCGCTCGCTTGCGCGTCTCGGAGACGGGCTCGAGCCGCGCGCTGGTGAGCGCTTCCGAGAAGGAGCTTTCGCCCGCGGTGCTCGACCTCTTACCGGGCGGCGAGCTCGTCGTCGAGCAGACGCTCGGGGTCGATCGTCACGTGAAGATCGAGCAATCCACCTGGGCCAACCGAGCGGCCACGGCGCACGTCGTGAGCACCTTGCCGGAGTTTCGGCGGGTCTTCAGCGCCGACGTGCTAAAGCCCGGAATCACCCTGCGCGTCGCGCGCGTTGCGCTCTTGTTCACCGATCTCACCGGGTCGACCGCGCTCTACTCGCGCGTGGGTGACGCGACCGCGTTCTCCATCGTCCACGAGCACTTCAGCGTGCTCGCGAGGGTCATTGGAGAACACGGCGGGACCGTCGTGAAGACCATCGGAGACGCCGTCATGGCAAGCTTCATCGAAGAGGGTGACGCGGTGCGAGCCGGGGCGGCGATGCATCGAGCGTTCCCGGCGTTCCGCGCCGAGCACCCGGACGCGCGCGAGCTCTTCTTGCGGATCGGCGTGCACGCAGGCGCCTGCTACGTGGTGACCGCGAACGGCATCCTCGACTACTTCGGGCAGACGGTGAACGTGGCCGCGCGCCTCCAGGGCGCAGCTCGAGCCGGTGAGCTCGTGCTCGCCCGAGACGCGGCCTCCCGCGCGCTCGACGAGGGCTGGCTCAGCGGATGCGGAGAGGGGCGCCGCTTCAGCGCGGTCCTCAAGGGAGTGGAGCGTGAAGCCGAGCTCGAGGCGTTCTCGCTCGACGCCGCCTAGTCGACGCCGAAATTGAAAGCACCCCGAGAGCTCAGGAACGCTCGGGGTGCCGTAGCCCTGGTGCACGCGCTGCCCCAAGATTCAGCGCACGCTCCGCGGGCCACCGGGAGAGGCTGCGCCTCCGGCGATTTCCGGAGCATTTCAGTGCCATTTCAGGCGCGGGCGCGCGCCGCCAGCTGATCCGCGAATGCGGTGAGTCGCTCCTCGATGAGCTCGAGATCGTAGTCGAGCGTCGCCACGTGATAGCTGCGCTCGAGCACGAGCTCTTGCGCGTCGGGCACGAGCCGGACGAGGGCCTGAGAGTTCGCGGGCGGGACGCTGTGGTCCTGACGCGAGTACATGATGAGCGTCGGGCACGTGATGAGCGAGAGCTGGTTTCGGACTCGCGGCAGCGCTCGGATCACCGAGTTGCCCGCCGCGGACGGGACCCAGCCGTAGGCGCTCTCGGCGACGCCCGGCTTCGCGATGTCGTTTCGCGTGAGGCCGGCCGCGCGCGCGGGCACGAGCGGGAAAATCTTCTCGAGGTACGGCCCGAGCTTCACGATGAGGCCGTCGCGATCGAGGATCTGCGCGTTCACGGTAACGATCCCGTTCGCCTTGGCGTCCCCGGAGCTCACCGTGTCGAGCACGAGGGTGCCGCCCATGGAGAGGCCGAACATCACGAGCGTGTCGGTGCGCTTCTTGAGCTCGGCGGCCGTCGCGACGACACAGCTACGCCAGTCGTCGTAGCGGGTCCGGATCATGTCTCGCCAGCTCGTGCCGTGTCCGGGCAAGCGAGGGACCTCCACCGCGAAGCCGCGCTTGGCGAGGAGCTCGGCGAGCGGGCGCAGGGACACGGGGCTGCCGGTGAAGCCGTGAATCAGCGCGATGCCGGTGCGCGCCCGCGCGCCGCTGCCGTGGGTCGAGAAGGGTTCGGTCCCGATGGCCTGGGACAGGGGAGGCT
>JAEZYO010000657.1 GCA_023419055.1 Pseudomonadota bacterium
CAAGACTTCGCGGTCGTCGCGGGGCGCCTATCGGCGCCCGACGCTCCGCAGAGGCGGTGATCGGCGCGGGCGAGCGCGGGAGAGTGTTGTCACTATTGGGGCGGCTGGGGCGAGGGTAGCGTCGGGCGATGACGTTGTACCCGCGAACGGAGCCTTACGAGCGAGGGATGCTGGCGGTGGGCGAGGGGAACGCGATCTACTGGGAAGTGAGCGGCGCTCCGGAGGGGAAGCCAGTCGTGATGCTGCATGGCGGGCCTGGCGCGGGCTCGAATCCGGAGTGGCGACGCTGGTTCGATCCGAAGCGCTACCGCCTGGTGCAGTTCGACCAGCGGGGTTGTGGCAAGAGCACTCCCAGGGTGGACGACGTGCGCGTGGATCTGTCGAGCAACACGACCTGGCATCTGGTGAGCGACGTCGAGCGGCTCAGACGACACCTGCGAGTCGAACGTTGGCTGGTCTTCGGTGGCTCGTGGGGATCGACGCTCGGGCTCGCCTACGCGGAGGCTCATCCGGAGCGAGTAACGGGGCTCCTCTTGTTCAGCGTTGCGTTCACCGCGGAGAGTGACGTCGAGTGGATGACGCGGGCGATGGGGCGTCTCTTCCCGGAAGCTTGGGAGCGCTTCACGGAGCTCGTGCCGGAATCGGAGAGGAACGGAAGCCTGTCGGATGCCTACGCGCGCCTGCTCGCTGACCCCGACTCGCGGGTGCGGGAGGTGGCGGCTCGGCGCTGGTGCGCCTGGGAGGCAGCGCACGTGGCCGTGCGAGCGGATGACAGTGCGGACCCTCGCTACGAAGATCCCGAGTTCCGTTCGGTCTTTGCGCGCCTGGTGACACACTACTTTCGTCACGCGGCTTGGCTCGAACCCGGAGCGCTGCTGAGAGGGGCAGAGCGCTTACGGCGCATCCCCGGAGTTCTCGTCCACGGGCGTCTCGACGTGAGCAGTCCGCTCGACAACGCCTGGCTTCTCGCGAGAGCATGGCCGGACGCCGAGCTCGTAGTCGTGGACGACGCGGGCCATGGTGCAGCCTATCCCGGCATCTCCGACGCCCTGGTCCGCGCGACGGACCGCTTCGCCGAAAGGCTCTGAAGGAGCAGGCTACCGACGCTCGCGTCTGCGTGTTACGAACGCGACGCCTTGCTGCCCAGAGTCCTTTACATTTCGAAGCCGATCGCGCCCCCCTTCCACGACGGAACGAAGTGCTTGGTCCGTGACGTCGCGGGCCACCTCGAGCGTGTTCGCCCCGTGCTCCTGACCGCGCGCGGTCAGGGCGAGATGGCCGGCCTTCCCCCGGAGCGAGTCGACCTCGTCCCGGTCTATCCGACCTCCGGCGCGTTCGCGCCGAAGGTGACTGACAACGTGCGCGCGGCCGCGTGGGTTCTCTTGCGATCGCGGGCCGACGTCTGGCACTTCGTCTTCGCGCCGAATCCTCGCACCAGCGCGATTGGTCGCGGCATGAAGCGCCTGCGCGGCGTCCCAGTCGTGCAGACCGTCGCGTCGCCGCCGCGCTCTTTCGCCGCCATCTCGAAGCTCCTCTTCGGCGACGTGATCGTCGTGCAGAGTCGCTGGACCGAGCGACAGGTTCGGGAATCGTACGAGAGCGAGGGGCGGAAGGCGCCTCGAATCGAGGTCGTCCCTCCGCCGGTACCCGAGCTTGCGCCACGTTCGGCAGAGTCGGTGAGCGAGCTCCTACGAAAGCTGCGTGTCCCGGAGGGCGCGCCGCTCTTCGTCTACCCGGGTGACCTCGAGACGAGCAGCGGAGCGAGCGTGACCGCATCAGTGTGCCGGGAGCTCGCGCGCGTCCTTCCCGAGGCGGTCGTGGTCTTCGCGTATCGGGAGAAGACTCCTCGAGCGCGCGTGGTCGCAGGGGAGCTCGAGCGGGCGCTCGCCGGAACCAACGTGCGCCTGGTCTCCGAGCTGCCCGACGTTCTCGAGTTGGTGCAGGCGGCGACTGCGCTGGTTTTTCCGGTCGACGATCTCTGGGGCAAGGTCGACTTGCCGATCGTCTTGCTGGAGTCGCTCTCGCTCGGGGTGCCGGTGGTCGCGCTCGACCAGGGGCCACTCGCGGATCTCGATGGAGCCATCAAGCTCGGTTCCCTCGACGTGGGCGTTTGGGTGGAGCGCCTGCGAGAGCTCGCCACGAGCGCCGAGCTCAGGCGGGCCGCAGCGGAAGAGGGCAAAAAGGCAGTCGCGGCGCGCTACGCGGCGCCCCGGGTCGCCGCCGCCTACGAGGAGCTCTACCTGGAGGTAGGAAGGGTGGGGATAAAATGAACGATTGTCATCTTCTCGGCGCTGCTCGCGCCATGTTGACTTCGAACCCGCTCGTCGGGCTAATGGAGCGCAGGCATGAGCAAGACGGGCGTTTCAACACCCCGGGGAGTGATTGATGCGGTGCTCTGGACCGACGGGGCGGCGCGAGGCAACCCGGGGCCCGCGGGGATCGGGGCGGTCCTGAAGACTCCGCAGGGGGAGGTCATTTTCGAAGAGGGGCAGTACGTCGGAGAGACGACCAACAACATCGCCGAATACAAGGCTCTGTTGCTCGGCCTGGAGCGCGCCCGCGAGCACGGCGTCCGTCACCTGGAGGTGCGGGCCGACTCGGAGCTCCTCATCAAGCAGCTGCGCGGGGAGTACAAGGTTCGGAGCGAGGGCCTGAAGCCGCTCCATCAGCGGGCGCTCGAGCTGCTCAAGCAGTTCGAGGCGCCGAAGCTCGTGCACGTGCGGCGTGAGCTCAACGTCGAAGCCGACAGGCTCGCGAACCGCGGCATCAACGACGCGAAGCGCGCGGCGAAGTCGGGCGAGCCCGGTCCGAACGGGACCTGAGCCGGCTCGCCCTTCGCGTCAGGCGACGCCCGCGTAGACGGCCTCGATGGCCTCGTCCAGGCGGCCGATCTCGGTGCCGCCCGCCTGGGCCATGTCGGGGCGCCCGCCGCCCGAGCCCCCCACGATCTCGGCGATGGGACGGATCAGGTCCCCCGCGCGGAAGCGCGCGTTCAGCGCTTTCGAGACGGTGAGGACGAGCTGTGCCTTGCCGTCGTGAGCCGAACCGACGAGCACGATGCTCTCTCCGAGCTTGTCGCGGAGCTGCTCCGCGAGCTCACGAAGCGCGCTCCGATCGGTGACCTCGGTGCGCACGCCGAGCACCTTCACGCCGTTCACGTCGCGCGCCCGCCCGAGCAGACCCTCGACGCCGCCGCCCCCGCCGGTCGCGAGCTTGCGCTGCAGCTCTTCGACCTGCTTCTCGAGGCTGCGCTCGTACGCGAGCAGCTTCTCCACCTTCTCGGTGAGCTGCGCCGGGGTCGTCTTCGCCACCTCCGCGGTGCGGGCGATCGACTTCTCCAGATCGCGGACGTACGCGAGCGCGCCTTCGCCGGTCACCGCGATGATACGCCGCACGCCCGCCGCGATACCCTGCTCGCCGACGATCTTGAAGAGCCCGATGTCGCCCGTCGCGCGCGCGTGGGTGCCGCCGCAGAGCTCGCGGGACTCGGCCATGCTGAGGAGGCGCACGACGTCGCCGTACTTTTCCTCGAAGATCATCATCGCGCCGCGCTGCTTGGCCTCCTCCATCGTGAGCACCTCGGTGCGGATGGGGTGGTTGCCGAGCGTGCGCTCGTTCACGAGCTCTTCGACCTTCGCCGTCTCTTCGGGGGTGAGGGGCTTCGTGTGCGTGAAGTCGAAGCGGAAGCGGTCGGGGCCGACCAGCGAGCCCTTCTGCTGAGCGTGCGGTCCGAGCACCTGCTGGAGCGCCCAGTGCAAGAGATGGGTCGCGGAGTGGTTACGACGCGTGCGGTCGCGTCGCTGCGAATCGACCGCGAGCTCGACCTTGTCGCCCACTTTGAGAGTGCCGGATTCAACCTTGCCGGCGTGAGCGATGAGCCCCGTGACCGGCTTCTCCGTGCCCGTCACGAGCACTTTGGCGTCGCCGCTCTGCAGGACACCAGTGTCGCCGACCTGACCGCCCGCGGTGCCGTAGAACGGCGTCTTGTCCGTGATGATCTCGACCGTGTCGCCCGCGGTTACCGAGTCGACCAGGGTACCGCCCGAGATCAGCGCGACGACCGTCGCCTCGTCCTTGTCGCGCTCGTAGCCGGTGAAGCGGACGTTCTCGCCGGGAACGCGTCCGAGCGCTTCGCGATACACGGCCTCCACGGCCTGCTCGACGCCCTTGAACTCCGAGCGCTTGCGCGCCTCTTCGAGCGCGGCGTCGTAGCCCTTCACGTCGACGCTGAAGCCTCGCTCGGAGGAGATCACCTCCGTGAGGTCGAGCGGGAAGCCGTACGTGTCGTAGAGCTGGAAGGCATCCGCGCCGGGAAGCTCCTTCTGACCCGCCTTCTCGAGCCCTTCGAAGCGGTCCTCCAGCAAGCCGAGCCCGCGCTCGATCGTCTGACGGAAGCGCACCTCCTCGGCCTCGGTCACGCTGGCGATGAGATCCTTGCGCTCGCGGAGCTCCGGGTACTGCTCGCCCATGCCCTCGACGACCGAGAGCGCCACCTGATGCAAGAACGGCTTCTCGATCCCGAGGCGGTGACCGTGGCGGATCGCCCGGCGCATCACGCGGCGGAGCACGTACTCGCGCCCGGTGCGATCGGGCATGATGCCTTGAGCGATCATGAACGCGGTCGTGCGCGCGTGGTCGGCGATGACACGCATGCTGACGTCGTCCGGTGAGCGCGTGCCGCCGTACGGCTTGTTCGAGAGCTCGGACGCGCGCTCGACGAGCGAACGCAGGAGATCGGTGTCGTAGTTGCTGGTCTTGCCCTGGACCACGCAGGAAACGCGCTCGAGCCCTGCTCCCGTGTCGATGCTGGGCGCGGGCAGCGCGTCGAGCTTGAAGCCGCCGTCGACGAGCTTTCGATCGAACTGCATGAAGACCAGGTTCCAGATCTCCATCCAGCCGATGCCCTCGGCCGTCTGTTCACTGCCGAAGGCCGCGAGATCGGGCTCAGGCCCGACGTAGTAGTAGATCTCGCTGCAAGGCCCGCAAGGGCCCGTGTCGCCCGCGGACCAGAAGTTGTCGGACATGCCGAGGCCGCGGATGCGCTCGTCGCCGAAGCCAGTGAGCTTCTTCCAGAGCTCGCGCGCGTCCCCGTCCTCGGGCACGCCGTCTTCGCCCTTGAAGTAGGTGAAGACCATTCGGTTCGGATCGAGCGAGACCGTCTTGGTCAAAAACTCATACGCGAAAGCGATCGCTTGTTCTTTGAAGTAATCGCCGAAGCTGAAGTTGCCGAGCATCTCGAAGAACGTGTGATGACGCGGCGAAGGACCCACCACCTCGAGGTCGTTGTGCTTACCGCTGATGCGGATACACTTCTGACTGCTCGTCGCGCGTGAATAGGGGCGCTTGTCGCGGCCCGTGAACACGTCCTTGAACTGCAC
>JAEZYO010000668.1 GCA_023419055.1 Pseudomonadota bacterium
GTGCTGAACGTGGTGGGAGAAGCGGCCGAGAGCGGGACCATTCACCCGGCGGCCGCGGAGATCTCCACGCGCGCGCTCGAGTTCGTGAACACGGCGGTCGGCCGCGTCATGGTCCCCCGCTCGCGCATCGTGGCCATTCCGCGCAACGCCGACGAGAACACGATCAAGCAGGTCGCGCTCGAGCATGGCTTTTCGCGGTTCCCGGTCTACGGCAAGGACCTCGACGACATCGTCGGGTACGTGCTCGTCAAGGACATGCTCGCCATCGCGTGGGAGCGACAGCTCGTCGTGCTCGAGGACTTGATACGGCCTCCGTGGGTGGTGAGCGAGATGTCGCGCGGGCCGGAGGTGTTGAAGCAGATGCAAGACGAGCGCGTGCACCTCGCGGTCGTCGTCGACGAGCACGGCGGCACCGCCGGCATCGTCACGATGGAGGATCTGCTCGAGGAGCTGGTGGGCGAGATCACGAGCGAGCTCGCCGAGCCGGAGCCGCGCTCGGTGCGCCTGCAGCCCGATGGATCGGCACTCGCCCGCGGCGACGCGACCGTGCGCGAGGTGAACCGCGAGCTCGATCTCGCCCTCCCGGAGGGCGACAGCTACAGCACGTTGGGCGGCCTGTGCTCCGTGCTCGCCGGCCACTTGCCGAGGGAGAAGGAGGAGCTCTGGTCGCCGGACGGCACGCGGCTCGTCGTGGTGAAGGCGACCCCTCGGGCGGTGCTCGAGGTCAGGATCTGCCGCGGTCACTCGGGCGGCCTGGGTGAGCCCGAGCCGCAAATGGGCGAGTGAGCGGCCCGGCCGGAGTGGGACACGGCGGAGATCCGACGACGAGAGCCGTCGCAAGTTGCCACGCCACCGCTCCACGAGAAGGCGAGAGCGAGGGCGGAGACGGCGAATTTTCTGCCGCTCGGCGTGACGTCGGTCGCGCTCCACCCTTTTGAGTGACGGCGGCTCTGGTCGAGGCAAAATGCCGCGCGTCGATTAGCGCCCTTCGCGCGTGGAACGGCACTGTTCGAGGAGCTAGTGTGCCGACATTCCCGTGATGGCAGCGCGCATCGAGCCGCCCCACCCGTTGCTTTCGCCTTATTTGAAGGCGCAGCTGCGCGGCGAGCGCGAGGAGGCGCTCCGCCTGGTGCTGGAGGACGGCCTCGGGCGCGGCCTCTCGATCAAGGAGCTCGAGCTCGACGTCTTGCAGGCGGCGCAGCGCGAGGTCGGCAGGCTCTGGCAGAAGAACCAGGTCAGCGTGGCGGAGGAGCACCTCGCGACCAGCGTCACGCAGCTCGTGATGTCGCACCTGTATCGCCACCTGCCGCGTGAGAGGCACAACGGCAAGGTCGCGCTCGTGGCCTGCGTCGAGGGTGAGCTCCACGACATGGGCGGGCGCTTCGGCGCCGACTTCCTCGAGATGGCAGGCTTCGAGGTGCGCTTCCTCGGCGCGAACGTCCCGACGCAGAGCCTGCTCGCGATGGTGGAGCGAGATCGCCCGGACGTCCTCGGGCTGTCGGCGGCGATGAGCTTCCATTTGCCCGCCCTGCGCGCGGCGATCGACGGCGTGCGAGCGCTCCGCGGCGCGGAGTATCCCATCATCGTGGGAGGGCACGTGCTCGAGTGGTCGCCCGAGCTCTCGCGGGAGCTCGGCGTTCAAGTCCTCGGCACCTGCGCGGACCGGCTCGTGAAGGGGTGCAGGGAGTACCTCGGGTGCTGACGCGGACCGAGCTCGCTTCCGCGCTCGAGCGGCTCGCGCCACGCCTCGGCGAGCGCGCGCGCAGGCGCCTGTACGAGGATCCCTTCTGGCTCCTGCGCTACGGCGAGCGCGGCGTGAGGCACTCGCGAGAAGACGGCGATTTTCACCTGAAGTATCTCTGCCAGGCGCTCAGGGAGGGCGACCCCGGCCTGCTCGCGAGGTACGGCGTCTGGCTCCGCTCGCTGCTCGTCTCGCGGGGCATGTGCAGCCGCCACCTGGCCGACAACTTCACCTACTTGATCGACGAGCTTCGCCTGGAGCTCCCCCCCGAGGAGGCCGAGCTCGCCTCCGGTTACCTCCACGCGGCCGCGCGCTCTCTCGAGTACTCGGAGGGCCCCGCGGGGGCTCTCTCTGCTCGCGCGGCGTCGGTGATCGCCCGGGTCGAGCGCGAGCTCGCACCGCCGAGTCCCCCGCTCTCGCGCGAGGTGGCGTCGGTGACGTCCTACCTGGCTGACGCGCTCGCCGAGGGAAAGCCCGAGATCTTGACGGCGTACCTCGACGTTCTGCAAAGCTCCGACGAGTTCGTGCTCTCGACGCGTGTGGCCGAGCTCCTCGACGCGCTGTCGCGCGCCGTCGTGGCCGAGCTCGAAGACTCGCCGGCACGCGCCGTCCTCGACGTCGTTGCCGAAGCGCGGAACAAGCGAGTCATCGCATGATCGTGGTCACTTCACGCATCGTCGTCGTGAGCGACAACGCGGACGAGGTCGCGCACGCGTACGCCACGCGTTTGCGGCGCGCCGAAGCGGCGCCCGGCTGTCTCGGCATCGAGATTCTGCGGCACCTCGAGCGGCCCGGTGAGTTCGTGGTCTACTCTCGCTGGCGGGCGCTCGACGACTACGAGGCGTACCGCCGCTCGGACGCGTTCAAGGCGGCGCACGCGCGCATCGGCGCCATGGGCACGACGCCGAAGGTCTCCCACGATCGTTCGCTCGACGCGTACGAGGTGCTCTCGTGAGCGGCTTCGGCTTCGTCGGCGCGCTCGAGCGCTCGGAGGCGGAGCTCGCGGAGCGGCTGTCTCTCGAGCGGATCGCGCTCCCGGCCGGCCTCGAGGGCGCGAGCGGCACCCTGCGCGGCAACCCCGCGACCATCGAGGCCCGCGCCTACCGAGGCCCCAGGATCGCCTACGCGCGCTTCGTGGCGCTGCAAGGCGCGGGTATCGAAATCGCGAACCTGCTGTGCTTCGGGAGCGCCACCTACCGCGTTCCGATCTTCGGCGCCGACCTGGTTGCCGTGACTCCGCGCCGAGCCATGCTCGCTGCCGACCTCACCCCGACCACGCGCGACGGCGCTTTCTGGAGAGAGCAGCTCTCGCCGCTCGCGGAACGTCGCTCCCGGGCCGAGGCGTTGCCCGACGGAGGCGAGCTGCCGAGCTACTGCGCGAGCTTCTTCTCGAACCTCTACCTCTACGTCCGGGTCGAGCCGGAGCAGCGCGAAGCAGCGCTCGCGAGCTTCGGCGACTATTCCACCGTGTACGCGGAGCTCTTGGAGCGCTCGCTGCCCTCGCCCGAGCACTCGGAGCAGGTGTCGAGCTTGCAGCGCGACTACTCGATTTCGCACCGGAGCGACGACCACGGGCTCGAGCTCCTGTCGAAGGCGTTCGGCAAAGGCTTCGCGCAGGAGTTCATCGCGCGAGTGCTCTTTCCGGCAGAGGTGGCGGCATGACGACCTACGGGACGGAAGCGTTCGAGGGCACGAGTCGTGAGTTTCAGCTCGTTTGCGACGAGAAGGGGGCGATCGTCTGGCTCGACGATCGCGCCCGACACGTGCTCGGCGGCGAGGTCGGGCGCTCGCTCTACGACTGGGCTGCGCCGGGCACGGAAGAGAAGGTCGCGAGCCTGCTCGCCCGCGCGACGGTGAACGATTCTCGCGCCTGGGAGCTCGCGCTTTGCCTGGACGGCGCGCCGAGGACGCTCGCCTTCCGCTCGAAGCCGCTCGCGGAGGCGCAGGTCGCCCTGACCGGCAGCCTGGTGCCCGAGGACTACGGGCAGGCCTTGATGCAGGTGAGCGCGAACCTCTCCGAGCTCGCGAGCCTCCACCGCGAGACCGATAGGCAGCAGCGCGAGCTCCTACGGCGGCACGAAGCGCTGCTCCGCCAGCAACGCGAGCTCGAGGACAGCTACAAGGGCATGGTCGCCCTGCACGCGGAGATCGGCGAGAAGGACGACTCGCTCCGCCGCGCGTCCGAGGTCAAGTCGCGCCTGGTCGCGAACGTCAGCCACGAATTTCGCACGCCGCTGAACTCGATCCTGGGCCTCACCAAGCTGCTCCTGAGCCGCGCGGACGGAGAGCTGACGGGCGAGCAGGAGAAGCAGCTCGGCTTCGTGCTGCAGTCGGCGGAGTCGCTGTACGCGCTCGTGAACGACCTGCTCGATCTCTCCAAGATGGAGGCGGGCAAGGTCGCGCTCCGGGCCGAGAAGTTCGCGGCGCAGAGCCTGTTCGCGTCGCTCCGAGGCATGCTGCGCCCGATCGCTCCGCAGGGTCCGGTCGAGCTCGTGTTCGACGCGCCCGAAGCGCCCGTCGAGCTCGAGACCGACGAGACCAAGGTCATGCAGGTGTTGCGGAACCTGATCTCGAACGCCTTGAAATTCACCTCGCAAGGCGAGGTGAGGGTCAGGGTCGCGCTCGATCCGAACGATCGGGTGCGCTTCAGCGTCTCCGACACCGGCGTCGGCATCGCCGCGGAGCACCAGGCCCGGATCTTCGAGGAGTTCTTCCAAGTGGACGGCCCGCTGCAGCGGGAGGTGAAGGGTACGGGGCTCGGCTTGCCGATCGCCCGCAACCTGGTCGAGCGCCTGGGCGGCACGCTCACCGTGAAGAGCGTGGAGGGGCAAGGCTCGACCTTCGAGTTCTCGATCCCGAGGCGGCACCCCGAGGTCAGCGAGTACGCCGCGCTCGCGGAGCGCAGCCGTCACACCGAGCCGGGCCAGTCGCCGGTGCTCGTGGTCGAAGACGATCGGCAGACGCTGTTCCTGTACGAGAAATACCTGCGCGGCTCGGGGTTCCAGGTGATCCCCGCGCGCACGGTGGAGGAGGCGCGGGCCGCGCTCGCCCGCGTTCGGCCCTCCGCCGTGGTGCTCGACATCATGCTCGACGGTGAGGCCTCCTGGACGTTCCTGCACGATCTCAAGAGCAACGAGCGGACCCGCGACATCCCGGCCCTGGTCGTGACCGTGACCAACCGCGAGGACAAGGCGCGCGCGCTCGGAGCGGACGAGTTTTTCATGAAGCCGATGGAGCGCGAGTGGCTGGTCTCCAAGCTGAGATCGCTCGCTCGCACCCAGGCGGTCGAGACCGTGCTCGTGATCGACGACGATCAGGTCGCGCGTTACCTCGTGAAGAAGCACCTGTCCGGGCTGCCCTACGACGTGATCGAGGCGTCGAGCGGCGTGGAGGGCGTTAGGCTCGCCAGGCAGCGCTTGCCGAGCGTCGTCTTCCTCGATTTCGTGATGCCGGAGATGAGCGCGTTCGACGTGATCGACGAGCTCAAGAAGGATCCGGCGACCCGCAACATCCCCATCATCATCCACACGTCGAAGAACCTGGCCGAGGAGGAGCGCAAGCGCCTCGAGGTGGAGGCCTCGGCCATTTTGAGCAAGCAGAGCTTGTCGCGCGAGATCGCGATCGGGCGCATTCGCGAGGCGCTCGAGAAGGCGGTGCGAACACCGCGCGTCGAGGAGCAGATCCATGGTTGAGAGCCAGACACTCGTCCTCAACGTCAACGACGACGCCGCGACGCGCTACTTGATGAGCAACATCTTGAAGCGCGGCGGCTACGAGGTCATCGAGGCCTCGAACGGCACGGACGCGCTCGAGCTCGTGGCGCGGCGGCGCCCGTCGCTCGTGCTGCTCGACGTGAAGTTGCCCGACGTGAGCGGGCTCGAAGTCTGCCGCAGGATCAAGGCGGAGCCCGCCTTGTCGACCACGTTGGTGGTGCAAACCTCGGCGACCTTCGCGTCGAGCGCGCGCAAGATCGAGGGCCTCGAGAGCGGCGCGGACGCCTACCTGGCTCAGCCCATCGAGTCGCTCGAGCTGCTCGCCACGGTCAAGGCGATGCTGCGCACGCAGCGCGCCGAAGAGGAGCAGAAGCGCTCGGCGCGCAAGCTCCAGCGCACCTTCAACGCCATCTCGGACGCGCTCCTCCTGCTCACGCCTGCCGGCAAGATCGATCAGGTGAACGACGCGACGCTCGCCCTCCTCGAGCGGCAGGGCGAGTCGCTCGTGGGACAGAGCGCGGCCGACGTGCTGTCGGGGCTCGTCGGGCCCGAGGTGGTGGGCGATCTCGTGAACGGCTCGCAGACGGGACGGCGCGAGCACGAGTTCTCGAGCGGCGAGCGCTATTTCCGGCTGAGCGCGGACCCCGTCAGGCTGAACGGGGGCCCGCTCGAGGGCACGGTGCTCATCCTGAGCGATCTCACGGACCGGCGGCGGCTCGAGGAGCAACAGCGCCTGCGCGCCGAGGAGCTCACCGAGGCGGGGCGGCGCAAGGACGAGTTCCTGGCGATGCTCGCCCACGAGCTCCGGAACCCCCTGAACGCGATCGGCGCGGCCTCGAGCATGGTCGGGCGCGCGGCGCAGAAGGACGAGACGCTGCTCCGGCTGCAGACCATCATCAGCCGTCAGGTGCGGAACCTGGCGCGCATGGTCGACGACCTGCTCGAGGTGTCGCGCATCAACCGCGGCCAGCTCCAGCTCCGCCGGCAGGCGCTCGATTTCACGGGCGTGCTCCGTCAGGCGGTGCAGGGGATCCAGGGCTCGCTCGAGGGGCGCAAGCAGACGCTCTCGCTCAGCGTGCCGGACGAGCCTTTGATCCTGGACGGCGACGACCTCCGGCTCGAGCAGGTGATCTTGAACCTGCTCGCGAACGCCTCGAAGTACTCCGAGCCGGGCTCCACCATCAGCGTCTACCTCGAGCGCTCGCCGCGCGGCACGGCGCTGCTCCGCGTGCGGGATCAAGGCATCGGGATCCCTCGCGAACAGCTCGAGAAGATCTTCGAGCCCTTCGTGCAGGTCGATCAGTCCCTGTCGAGGTCGCTGGGCGGGCTCGGCATCGGGCTCAGCATGGTAAAGAGCCTGGTCGAGCTCCACGGTGGCAAGGTGAGCGCGCGGAGCACCGGCGTCGGTCGCGGCTCCGAGTTCGTGGTGGAGCTGCCGCTCTACGAGAGTGAGATCACGACCTCGCCGAACCTGGCTTCCCAGACGGAGCGGCGCGAGAAGCTGCTCGAGCCGCTCAGCGTGCTGGTGGTCGAGGACAACAACGACACGCGCGAGGTCCTGCTCGAGTGGCTCGAGCTCATGGGACACTCGGTGCGCGGCGCGAGCGACGGCAAGCAAGGGCTCGAGCTCGCGCTCAGCCTGAAGCCCGACGTCGCGCTCGTCGACATCGGTCTGCCCGCCGTGGACGGCTACGAGGTCGCGAAGAACTTGCGCGCCTCCGAGGGCGGCAGCGACGTCTACCTGGTGGCGGTGTCGGGCTACGGTCGCCCGGAAGATCGCGCTCGCGCGCTCGACGCGGGCTTCGACGCCTACGTGGTCAAGCCGGTCGACGAAGAAGCGCTCCGCCGGGCCCTCGGCGGGCGCGGCGACGCCGGACGCAGAGCACGGGCAGGGTCGACGAACGCCCACGTCGCGTAGCGCGGCGTCCGAGAAAATAGCCGCTACGGCGCCGGTTTCGCGCAGAAAACGCGGTTGCTCGTCGAGGGCGGGCGGAGGTTCCGGCGAAGATTTCCTCGTTCTACGGCTTCCGGGCTATCCTCCCGCGTCGTCGTAAGAGGTGGCAGTGTTCCGCAGAACGTTTCTCAGTCTTGCGCTCGGTCTCCTTTCGCTCGCTTGTGGGAAAAAGCAGGAGGGCAGCCCCGAAGGCGGTGGACCCACGGAGAAGGGGAAGCCCCGCATCGCGGTCATTCCGAAGGGCACGACGCACGAGTTCTGGAAGGCCGTCCACGCCGGCGCCGTGAAGGCCGGTCGCGAGAGCAACGTCGACGTGGTGTGGAAGGGGCCGCTCAAGGAAGACGATCTCAAGAGCCAGATCGAGCTCGTGCAGACGTTCACCGCGCAGAGGGTTTCGGGCATCGTGCTCGCGCCGCTCAACGACACGGCCCTCGCCGCGTCCGTGAAGGCAGCCGAGCGGGCCAAGATCCCGGTCGTGATCTTCGACTCCGATCTCAAGGGAGCGAGCTACGCGAGCTTCGTCGCGACCGACAACCGAGCCGCGGGGAAGCTCGCCGGAGAGCGCCTGGCCAAGCTCATCGGCGAGAAGGGCAACGTCGTGCTCTTGCGCTACCAGGAGGGCTCGGCGAGCACGAACCACCGGGAAGAAGGCTTCCTCGAGGCCATCAAGGCTTTCCCCGACATCGAGGTCGTGAGCGACAACCAGTACGGCGGCGCCACCACGGAGAGCGCGTTCTCCGCGAGCGAGAACTTGCTGCTCGCGAAGAGCGCCGCGAAGGGTGAAGTCGCCGGAGTGTTTACGCCCAACGAGTCGACGACGTTCGGCATGCTGCTCGCGCTCCGCAAGGCTGGGCTCGGCGGCAAGGTTCGCTTCATCGGCTTCGACGCCTCGGAGAAGCTCGTGGAAGGGGTGAAGGCGGGCGAGATCGACGCGCTCGTGCTCCAAAACCCGTTCAACATCGGCTACCTCGCGGTCAAGACCATGGCCGAGCACCTGAAGGGGGCGAAGGTCGAGCCGCGCATCGACACCGGGGCGACGCTCGCCGACAAGGCGAACCTGGATCGACCCGCCGTGAAGGAGCTGCTCGCGCCCGACCTCAAGCAGTGGCTGGGCGAGTGAGCGAGCGCTTCACGGCGAGGGCGATCGGGAAGCGCTTCGGCGCGGCGCAAGCGCTCGACGGCGCGGATCTCTCGGCGCGCGCGGGCGAGGTGCACGCGATCATCGGCGAGAACGGCGCGGGCAAGAGCACCCTGATGAAGGTGCTCGCGGGAGCCGTCACCCCTGATTCGGGGACGATGTTGCTCGACGGGCGCCCTTTCGCGCCCCGCGGTCCTTCGGAGGCGCGTGATCGGGGCGTGACGATCGTCTATCAGGAGCCGCTGCTCTGCCGAGATCTCACGGTCGCCGAGAACGTGCTGCTCGGCGTGGAGCCCACGCGAGCCGGCTTCGTGCGGCGGAGCGAGGCCCACCTCCGCGCCGAGCGCGCGCTCGAGCTCGTGCGGACGCCCGAGCAGACCCACCTCCGCCCGGGGGCGCTCGTGAAGTGGCTCACGCCGAGCGAGCGGCAGCTCGTCGCCATCGCGCGAGCGCTCGCCCAGGCCGACTGTCGCGTGCTGATCCTGGACGAGCCGACGGCGAGCCTCACGCGGGAGGACGGCGAGCGGCTGTTCGCGGTGATCCGCCGCCTCAAGGAGCGAGAGATCACGGTGCTCTACATCTCGCACTTCCTGGAGGAGGTCGAGAAGATAGCCGACCGTTATACCGTGCTCCGCGACGGTCGTACGGTCGCGAGCGGCGAGGTGGCCGCGACGTCGCGCAGCGAGCTCGTCACGAGCATGGCGGGCAAGCGCGTCGAGGAGCTCTTCCCTCGTTCGAGCCGCTCTCCGGGGGAGGTGCTGCTCTCGGTCGATTCGCTCGCGGGTCAGCGCTTGCCGAAGTCGGCGACGCTCGAGCTCAGGCGCGGCGAGGTGCTCGGGGTCGCGGGCCTCGTCGGGTCGGGTCGTACCGAGCTATTGCGAGCCATTTTCGGCCTCGATCCCGTCCGCAGCGGCACGCTGCGCGTGGCAAGCTTCTCGGGATCGGCCTCACCCAACAGGCGCCTCGCGCAGGGGGTCGGCCTCTTGAGCGAAGACCGCAAGCACGAGGGCCTGGCGGAGACCCTCAGCGTCGCCGAGAACATCACGCTCTCGAAGCTCGGCGGCCTCGGGCGGTTCGGCTTCGTGGTCCCTTCTGCCAGGCGCCGCGTGGCCGAAGGCTTCATCGAGCGCCTCGGGATCCGCTGCCGCGATCCCGAGCAACGCGTCGCCGATCTGTCCGGCGGCAATCAGCAGAAGGTCGCGCTCGCGCGGCTGTTGCACCACGACGTCGACGTCTTCTTGCTGGACGAACCGACGCGCGGCATCGACGTCGGTAGCCGCTCCGCCGTCTACCGCGTGATCGACGAGCTTGCGGCCCGCGGCAAGGCGGTGCTCATGGTCTCGAGCTACCTGCCCGAGCTCCTCGGCGTGACGGATCGCATCGCGGTCATGACGCGCGGGATCCTCGGACCGGCACGCCCGACCCACGAGAGGAGCGAGCACGAGCTCCTCCTGGAGGCGACCGCCTGATGAACGAACGGGTGAACTCAGCGGCCAGAAGAGCCGCCTCGGTGCAGACGCTGCTGTCGTTGCCCTGGCTCGGTCCGTTCATCGCGCTCGTGCTGGTGTACGCGCTCTTCACGGCGCTCGTCCCGGACACGTTCGCCGGCGGGGTGAACCTGGTCACGATGTTGCGGCAGACTGCGGTGGTCGGGATCGCCGCCGTCGGCATGTCGCTCGTGATCGTGAAGGGCGGCATCGATCTCTCGGTCGGTTCCGCCGTGGCCCTGGTCACGGTCATCATCGCGACGGCCCTTCGCGCGGGCCACGGTCCTTACGTCGCCGCGCTCGCCGGGGTGGCAGCCGGCGCGCTCACTGGCGCCGTCAACGGCGCGCTCACCGCGAGCCTCCGCATCACGCCGTTCATCGTGACGCTCGGCACGATGAGCGTGCTGCGCGGCGCCGCCAAGGGCCTCGCCGACGAGCAGAAGATCGACGCGGATCCTCGTGGCCTGGATCACCTGATGGCGATGATGCCCGGCGAAGACTTCGTCGCGCCGCCCTGGGGAGTCTGGATCGCGCTCTTGGTCGCTCTGGCTGGCGCGACCCTGCTCGGTTACACCCGCTTCGGCCGCCACGTGGTGGCGATCGGCTCGAACGAGCTCACCGCGCGCCTGTGTGGCGTGCCGGTGCCGCGCGTGACGGTGCTCACCTACGCGATCGCGGGGCTCCTCGCGGGCGTTGCCGGCGTCCTCGAGTATTCGACGCTCACGGTCGGAGATCCGACCGACTCCGTCGGGCTGGAGCTCGAAGTGATCGCTGCCGTCGTGATTGGCGGCGTCTCGCTCTCGGG
>JAEZYO010000528.1 GCA_023419055.1 Pseudomonadota bacterium
CGCGGTCGCCGAGCGCGTTCAGCAAGAGATCTCGAGGAGCGAGCTCGGCTTGCAGCGGAGCGAGCACCGGCTCCGTCTCGCGACGATAGGCGGAAGCCACCGCCACGATCGCCTCGCGATGTCGCCGCTGCTCGAGCAAGCGGTACACCCAGCGCCGCAGGGGCACGGAGAGGGGGGAGACGTCTTCTTCGAGCTCCTCGAGCAGCGCTCGATCCGCGAACGCGGACGCGGTCTCGAAGACGTGATCCGTCGCGTCGCTCGCGCGGAGCTCGCGGCGGAAGCGCCACCAGGCGCGCGCGGCAGCGGAAACCTTTCGATCCAGCTCGAACGGGTCGCGGGCGAACATCGTCGCCGCGTTCACTACCGCAGCCGCGGCGCCGAGACGAGCTAGAGGCGACTCCCCAGCACAAACGAGAGCCGCGCCGAGACGAAGTAGGAGCCCGCGAGCTCGTTCTCGCCGAGCGCTCCCATGAACTGCGCGGCTCCGAGCGACGGCCCGAGCCGCACGTGCTCCCCGAGGTAAAAGTCGATCCCGCCTCCGACTCGCGCGCCGGCGCTCGCCGCGTGGCGCTCGAGCTTGGGCTCCGTCGCGGGTTGCGTTCGCTCCGTCCCGCCGCCGAGCCAGAGCTCGAAATAAGGTTCCACGCGGCCGCTCTCGAGCAAATAGACGCGTGTCGTCGCGCCGAGCTCGAGCGCGCGCGCCGTTGCGCCGTCCGGCCCCGCGAACTCGGTGACGAGGAAGCCTCCGCCGAAGGCGAAGTAGGGATTCGGGCGATACAGCGCGCCGAGGCCGGCGAACCTTCCATACTGGAGTGACGAACAGGCCGCCGCGCGCGCCCGCGCTCTCGATGCACAGCGCGGGACGGAGAAGCCGACCTCGGGAACGAGCTCTACCGTGCGCCGCCCCCAGTCGGGGTCGCGCTCCAGCGGGGTGGGGGCCGCGGTCGCTTCGGCGGGAGCCGTGGGGAGCGCGCTCGACCCGTCCCAGGGCGAGTACGGCGCCGGACCTCCCGGCATGGGTTGTGCCGCGGCGCCACGAGCGACGAGCCAACTGGCGGAGAGCAGCGTCGCTGCGAGCCGAGCTTTGACGGACATGCTCGAAGGTCGGGCGCTGAGGGCGGCCGGTTGCGTCCCAAATTCGCTCCCGACGTTGCGTGTCCTTCGCTCGCGCGAGAAGCTTTGCGGGTGGCTCGTCGCCTACCCGTGATTCAGACGCCGCCCTCGGAGGACGCCGAGGCGCTGGAGCGTCCCGCCTGGCAATGGGTCCTGATCGGGGGAGGCTTCACCGTTACACTTTGGCTCCCTCTCGCAACTCTTGCCGCATGGGCGGAGAACCGTGGACTCGTCGCGCTCTCCTTCATCATTGCGGCGACGTTGTCGGGGCTCCTGGTCGGGCGCTTCGGGCCGAGAGCTCGCCTCGGCCACGTTGCGCTCGCCGGCGCGGTCGGCGGGGCGATCGGCTTCGGCCTGGCGCTCTTGGGTGGGGGAGCGCTGCCCTGGCCCCTCGCCGTCGCGGCGCTCGCCTCGCTGCTCGGATGCGGGGCGGCGTTTGCCCTTCTCGGGGGCTACCTGATCCGGCGTCGCAGAAGGAAACAGCCATAATGAACCTCGGTCCATTGGACCTGACCGGGGCCCAAGGTTACGATTCGCCACGATGAGTCAACTGGACGACGAGCTGGCCCAAGCGGTCAAAGAGGCCGAAGCCGAAGCAGAGGCCGTGGCGCAGGAGCCGGCGCCCGTCGTCGCTCCAGCGAACACGCCACCCGCTGCCAGCCGCAAGAACTTCTGGTTGCTCGGCGCGCTCCTCGTCATGGGCGGCGGCATCCTCACGCTCGTGATGACGAGCTTCGACAACGCCGCGATCTACTCGAAGAACGTGGACGAGCTCCTGCGCGAGAAGGACAAGCTCGAAGGGCGCAACATCCGCCTCCAGGGCGCGCTCGTGAAGGGGTCGCTCAAGCGCCGCCTCGAGCCGTGCGAGTACCGCTTCGATCTCAAGAACTTGAAGGACGGCAAGGAAACCGTCTCCGTGCGCTACGCGCAGTGCGTGGTGCCCGACACCTTCCGCGACATGCCGGGCATGGACGTGGAGGTGACGGCGCAGGGCACGCTCGACCCCGCTGGTCACTTCGAGGCGTCGCAGATCGTCGCCAAGTGCCCGTCGAAATACGAGATGAACGAGCGGGCCAAGAAGGGCGAGGCCGTGCCGCACGAGCTCGGCGTGGATCCGAGCGCCGCGAGGTAGCTTCTCATGTGGGATAGATTCTTGCGCGCCTGCCGCCGCGAGGCGGTGGACGTCACTCCAGTCTGGTTCATGCGCCAGGCCGGCCGCTACATGGCCGAGTACCGGGCCATCCGCAAAAATCACACGCTGCTCGAGATTTGCCGGCAGCCCGAGCTCGCGACGGAGGTGACGCTCCAGCCCGTGAAGGCGCTCGGCGTGGACGCGGCGATCTTGTTCGCCGACATCCTCTTGCCGCTCGAGCCGATGGGCGCGCCCTTCGAGTTCGCGGCTGGTGAGGGCCCGGTGATTCACGAGCCGGTGCGCACGCGCGCGCAGGTCGACAAGCTCCGCGTGTTCGAGATCGAAGAGGGCTTGCCTCACGTGCTCCAGGCGGTTCGCCTGCTGCGCCGCGAGCTCGACGGCAAGACGCCGCTCATCGGCTTCTCCGGCGCACCCTTCACGATCGGCAGCTACCTGATCGAGGGCGGAAAGAGCCGCCACTTCGAGCTCACCAAGCGCATGCTCTACGGCGACCCCGAGACGTGGCACGCGCTCGCGGGCAAGCTCAGCGAGGTCATCAAGCGCTACCTCGTCGCGCAGATTCAGGCGGGCGCGCACGCGGTGCAGCTCTTCGACTCGTGGGTGGGCGAGCTCTCTCCCACCGACTACCGCGAGTTCGTGCTGCCGCACGTGAAGAGCATCTTGTCCGAGGTGCAGAAGGCGGGAGTCCCGGTGCTGCACTTCGGCACCGGCACCGCCACGCTGCTCGAGGTGATGCGCGAGGCCGGCGGTCACGTCATCGGCATCGACTGGCGCACCCCGCTCGACGACGCGCGCCGCAGGCTCGGTGACGGCGTGGCCCTCCAGGGCAACCTCGACCCGCTCGCGCTGCAGGCGCCGCGCGAGTTTCTCACCCGCCGGGTGGAAGAGGTGCTGGCGCGCGCCGGGAAGGGTCCGGGCCACGTCTTCAACCTGGGTCACGGCATCTTGCCCGAGACTTCACCCGATCAAGTGAAGTTCGTGGTGGACCTCGTCCACGAGAAGAGCGCACGGTAGCCCGCATGGCACGAGGACCCAGGCGCGTCGTCGTCGTGGGCGGCGGCATCTCGGGGCTCTCCGCGGCGCATTTCCTGCGCCGGCGCTTGCCCGACGCGAAAATCACGTTGCTCGAGGCGCGCGCGCGCACGGGCGGGAACATCCGCACCGAGGCGACGAACGGCTTCGTGATCGACGCGGGGCCGGACTCGTTCCTCCGCACCAAGCCCTCCGCGCTCAAGCTGTGCGCGGAGCTCGGGCTCGAAGGCGAGCTCATCAAGCCTCGCCCGGAGTCGCGCCACGTGTTCATGGTGCACCACGGCGAGCTCGTCCCTCTGCCGGCCGGCATGGTGCTCAGCGTGCCCACGCGGCTCGGGCCCATGTTGCGGACGAACGTGATGAGCCTGCCCGCCAAGCTCCGCATGCTCGGCGATCTCGTCATGCCCGTCGGCTCCGGCGCCGAAGGCGATCGCGACGAGTCGATCGGCTCGTTCGTGGCGCGGCGCTTCGGTCGTGAGGCGGCCGAGCGCATCGCGAGCCCGCTGCTCGGCGGCATCTACGCGGGCGACGTGAGCGAGCTCAGCCTGCGCGCGACCTTCCCGCAGCTCGCCGATCTCGAGCGGCGCTACGGCAGCGTGATCCTCGGCTTGTGCGCGCCGAGCGCGGGCCTCCCGGAGGGCGCGCCGAGCTCGCTCGCCGAGCGCATCGATCGCGTGAAGACGGTCGTCGGTTGGCTCAAGCGCGACGAACCTTCGAACCACGAGAGCCCGTTCGTCTCCCTGCGCGGCGGGATGGGGCGCCTCATTTCGCGGCTCGCGGAGCCGCTCGGCACTGATTTGAGGGTGGGCGTCCCTGCGCGGCGCATCACGCCAGCAGGGTCCGGCGAGGGGTATCGCGTGGAGGTCGACGGCGACACGCTCGAAGCCGACGCGGTGCTCATCACCACCCCCGCTCACGTCGCCGCGGAGCTCGTGCCCGACTCGGAGCTCTCGCGCGAGCTTGCCAGCATTCGCTACACCTCGACGGCGACCATCTTCTTCGCGTTCGAACGCGCGACCGTCGCGCACCCGCTCGCGGGCTCGGGCTTCATCGTGCCGAAGGGAGAGAACGATCTCATCGCCGGCACGTGGGTTTCGAGCAAATGGGAGGAGCGGGCTCCCGAGGGGCGAGTGCTCATGCGCGCCTTCGTCGGCGGGACCTCGGGCCAGGCCGTGCTCGACCGCTCGGACGAGGAGCTCGTCGCCATCGCCCAATTCGAGCTCGAGCGCCTGCTCGGCCCGCTCGGGGAGCCCCTGTTCACGCGGGTCTACCGTTATGAACGCTCGAACCCGCTCCCGGACGTCGGTCACCCCCAGCGCTTGGAGCGCCTCCGCGCCCGAACCGCGGCGCTTTCGGGGCTCGAGCTCTGCGGGGCGGCGTATGACGGCGTGGGGATCCCCGACTGCGTGCGCCAGGCCGACGCGGCGGCCGAACGAATCGCTCGCGCGCTGGGGGCTTGACGAGAGACGCGCTCTGCTACTCTATGCGCCCCTCACTCCGGTGTCGTCTAAGGGCAGGACAAGGGACTTTGAATCCCTGAATCGTGGTTCGAATCCATGCACCGGAACCAAGAGACTGAAAGCGCCGCGCCCGGAGCGGCTCTGATCGTGACACCGACCTAACAGCGGTGGGTCGAGCATCTCCGCGCCAACCCAGGCAGCGGTCGAGCGCACGAGCCCACTCCGTAAGCCGAAGCAAAACGCCAGGGGAGAGAGGCGCCTGGCCGGAACCTTTCAGTAGCGCGCGATGTGAGGGCGGGCAGGCCTCGGGGGCACGTTACGTTCCGGCAGCAGCGCACAGGGGTGACGGTTACTTCCCGGGTCGGCGTGGCGAAGCCAGCTAACTGACGAGTATTATTGCGCTTATTAAGTTCTAAAACCTTGGTTCGATTATAATTTATGCATAAATGATAAGCGAGAGCACTCGTGGCTTGAGTTATAATTTTGTATGGCAATATAAATGATCCATGCGCTTCCCTCAGCGTCCTCCAGCGGCTCAGCTGACCCCAGAGATCGTCGGGCGCGTCCTCCCCCACTTGTCGCCTACGTTGCCGGACGGACGCTACCTGCACTGGGACGAGCTGCGTCACCGTCCGCCTCCTGAGGGCCTCTCTTCAACCGATTGGTGGGTGGCGCAATCCTATGCCAGGCGCGTCAACCGCGTGTCGATCCCCATGATGTTGGACCTCAACGGGGAAAACTTCTGGTTCTGTCGCCTCGACGCGATTGACCGCGCGACGCATGAGCTCGATCGACGGGACGTGGCTCGGACGCTGGTCGAGCAACTCGGCGACCAACAGGTGAAGCGTCAGTACCGGGTGGACCAGCTCATCGAAGAGGCCATCAACTCGTCCGTGCTCGAGGGCGCGAAGCTGACGACTCGTGCACAAGCCAAGGCGATGATTCGCGACGGTACTGCGCCGAGCTCCAGAGGCGAGCGAATGGTCATGAACAACTACCTGGCCATGCAGAAGCTACTCGGCATGGTGCCGGCAGACTTGACGCTCGATGACCTCTTGGAGATCCACGCCATCCTCGGAGAGGACGCGCTCGACGCCTCCGATGGCGCCGGTCGCCTGAGGAAGCGCACCGAGAACGTCAGGGTCGAGGACGCTGTGACTGGTGACGTGTGGTTCGTGCCGCCGGACGCGGACGAGCTGCCCGCCCGCCTGGAACAGATGCTTGCGTTCGCCAACGATGACGACCCCACTCCATTTCTGCACCCCGTCGTTCGCGCGATAGTGCTGCATTTTTGGCTGGCCTATCTACACCCCTTCGTCGACGGGAACGGGCGCATGGCCCGAGCGCTCTTCTACTGGCAAATGCTCCGCTCGGGTTACGACTTCGCTCAGTATCTATCGATATCCGGACCCATCGATCGATCTCCGAGGTCGTACTACTTGGCGTTCGCGCACACGGAGACGGACGGCGGCGACCTCAGCTACTTTCTCCTCCACCAACTCAAGGTGTTGAAGAAGGCCACCGATGATCTCCTGGACCACTTGCGAGAACGCTCGCGCAGGCTGAACGAAGTCTCTGCGGCTCTCGAGAACACGGGGCATTTGAACTCACGACAGCAAGCGGTGCTGACGTACCTCGTGAGGAATCCAAAGCAGTGGGTGACGATCGCTGGCCATCAGAAGAGCCACGAGGTGGCCTACCTCACCGCCCGCAAAGATCTCCAGGTCCTCGAGGACTTGGGCCACCTGAGACGCGTACAGATCGGCAAGCAGCATCGATACCTTCCTACCGAGGATTTCGTTCGCCGGATCGTAGGCGCCCGCTGACGAGCGGCGGATTTTGAGGGCCAGAGCGGGGCATTGGAGACGCCGGCGGTTCTGACTCCTCGGCCGGGACGATTCGAGAGCGGAAGGGGCCACGATCTCGGAGCGCCCGAGACTTCCCCCATGTAGGTGAACTCTCCTCGAGCACTCGCTCGGAACAACTTCCGGGTGGGGTTGTCGGTTCGGGCGATGATGACCCCGCGTTCCGCCGCCGCCGCGAGCCGGGGTCTAGAGACCGCGGGCGATCCGGGGCAGGATGCTCCGGTACATCCTGGGTACCGTAGTCGCAGCAATAGCTGGTGGTCCGTGACCGACGCGCAAGATACGACCGAGCAGCGCTTCATCGAACGTCTGACAGGTCGTGACGAGCGGGCCTTCAACGAGCTCGTGCAACTCTACGAGCAGCGCGTGTTCCGGCTGGTCTTCCGCATGCTCGGGCGTCGCGACGAGGCGGAGGACATGGCGCAAGAGGTGTTCGTCCAGGTCTTCAAGGCCATCGGCACTTTCCGCGGCGACTCGAAGCTCAGCACCTGGATTTATCGCATCGCGGTCAATCTCTGCAAAAATCGAATGAAGTACCTGTCCCGGCGCCACAACGAGGCGCAGGACGAGTTCGAGGTGAGCGCGGAGCGCGGGCCGCTGACGGAGGCCAAGGGGGTCACCACGGGTGACGTGGCGCGGCCGGACCACTTGGTGGAGGGCTACCAGCTCGAGCGCATCGTTCACCAGTGCATGGCCGAGCTCGATCCCGACTTTCGAGAGGTGCTCGTCCTCCGCGACGTCGAGGACCTGAGCTACGAGGAGCTCGGCGAAATCACCGGTCTCGCGGAGGGCACCGTGAAAAGCCGGCTGCATCGTGCCCGTTCCATGCTCAAGGCCTCGGTCGAGCGTAAACTAGGCGAGAAGGTAGGATGAAGAGCGAAGCCAGCGACGACCTGGGTTCGCGGCCGAGCGCCGCGGACGACGTGTTCCGCAGCATGCTGCGCGGCGCGATGCGTGACGAGGGCCCCGCCCCGGACGTGCTCAAGGGCTTCCAGGACAAGGTCCGCGAACGGAGCGGCGGCAAGTTCTACGCGGACGGCTGGAGCACCGCGCGCCACGCGCCGACCAACACGTACCTCATCACGAGCCTCTTGATGCTGGTGGCGCTCGGCTTGATCTACGCGCTGCTCCGCCCGCTCTCGGGCGAGCCCGAGCGCGTGCGCAACGCTCCCGCGCCGGTCAACGTGGTCGCGCCCGCGCCGAAGTAACGATCACCCGCCTCCGCGCACCCGCGCCGCAGCGAGCATCAGTAGCGCGAACGCGGCCCACGCGAACAGCGTGACGACAGCGCAGATGACGACCCGCACCGTCGTAGTCTTCGATTCATCGCGCGCCACGCCCGCGCACACGAGCGCTGCCAGGCTGCCGAGCAGCGCCGGCAACGCACCGCCCAACGCGACGATCGGGATCAGCGCCGACAGCGCGAAGAAGACGTACACCCAGCGCGGCAACGGCACGCCGTCGGATCCGGGGACGGGGTTGCCGCCCCGATTCAGGAGCAGCTTCGGTCCGAAGCGGCCGCTCTCGAGGCGCGCTTCGAGCGCGGAGCCGTCCGGAAGCGGAAAGGTCGAGCCCTTCGCGAGCACGTCGTGCGCGTTGGCGAGGCGAGTGACCTCCTCACCGTCGAACTTTACGCCGAAGCTCTTCCAACCGATCTCCCAGGAGACCGCGAGCCGCCTCGGCCCTCCCACCTCGAGCGCGTATTTCTTGGTCGGCATGCGTTCCTCTCAGAAGAAATCAGCGAGCGACGGCGCCGGTCCGCCGAACACCAGCGCGAGCTTTTGCTGCGTGGTGGAGCTCGCGCGCAGGAGACCCGCCCTCACGAGCTCGCTCGGCGTCATGAAGCCCGTGTAGAGAGACGCGAGCGCGCGGATGCCGAGCTCGGCATCGGCCGCGTGCGAGGGAGCGAGCATTTCGACGCGAGGGGTGCCCGCCGAGAGCGTGAGCCGATACGTGCCGCTGTTCTCGCTCAAGAGGTCGTCCTCGACGCGCAACGTGACGCCGAGATCGAGCGGCGGATAGCCGCGCCGCGCGAGCGCGTGCTCCACGTGCACGATGCGCAGCATCCAGAACGACTTCATCTCGATCGAGAAGACCTTCTCGGAGAAGGCGAACAGGTTGGCGTTGCTGGGCGGTCCCTGCCACTGCACCCGCTCGACCATCGAGCGGTGCTCGAAGAGCAGCGTGAGGATCGCCGCGAGCGCACCCGGGGTGAGCGCGACCAGATCCGAGAGCTGCAGGTTCTGAGCCGTCGCGACGTTGCCCTGCTGCGAGAGATAGACGTACCCCTCGACCCCGTGCTCGCCTCGCACCACGAAGCCGCGAGCGCTCTCACCCATGGGTGCGCGCACGCGGTTCCACACGTAATGGCCGCGATCCAAGTAGCCCGGCTGAGTGCGAGCAAAGGCGCGGTACGTCTCCTCGATCGCGAGATCGTCCTCCGGGCGGATCGGCGAAAGCTCGAGACCATGCTTGACGCGCGGACAATCCGCCGCTCTCACGCTCCAGCGAAAGTGGTGCCCGGCGAGCTCGTAGCCGGCGGCTCGATAGAGCGTGATCGTCGCCGGGTACAGGCTGCTCAACGCGGTGCCCGCCGCTCGAGCATCACGCAGGCAAGCTTGCATCAGGCGCAGGGCGAGGCCCTTGCCGCGCGCGGCCGGATCCACGCCCACTCCCGCGACGCCGACGGTCGGCACGCTCTCCCCGCCGAACCAGTGCGCCATCGGGATCTCGAGCAAGCCCGCACACGGGACCTTCCCTTCCCGGAGGACGCGCACGTTCTCGAGCCCGGAGTCGGTCAGCCACTTGACCACGCTCGGCGGGGGAAAGCCGAAGGCCCAGCTGATGATGCGGCTCAGCGCTTCGAGGTCGTCCGTGCCTTCGAGTCTCGCGTCGGCTCCCACCATGGCGCGAAGGAGCTTGCCCGACCTCGCGTGCTCGAGCAAGCGTTCGACTCGCGTTCAGCCGCGGAGCACGCGCCGAACGGCTTCGGCGAGCGTGAGCTCGGCCTTCTCTTTGCGGTTCGAGGTCGCGCGTTGGACGTTCTTCACGAGCGTGCGCAGGTGGCCGCGATCCGCCCTCGGGTTCAGCTGCATCAGCTCGGCGAGCGCCGCGTCGCCCTCGCCGACGAGACGCACGACCCAGGCGCCCTCCTCGCCCAACTGTTCACCCTCCGGGATGACACCGTGCACGCGCAGCGTATCGAGCTTGACGCGGATCTTGGACCAGTCGGCGTCGCGGAGCAGGTTTCGGATCTGCCGGATCTGACGCTGGCGCGCGGGCTTGCTCTTGATCAGGCGCGCGTCGCGCACGGCGTCGAACACGTCTTCCGGTAGCCCGAGCTTCTGGGTCGCCGCGTCCTTCAGGTTCACGAGCTCTTCTGCCATGCGCTCGAGCGCCTCTTCGCGCACGCGCGCGGCGCGCCGCTCGTCGGCCCTGGAGGTTCCGTCCTCTTCGGGCGCTTCGGGTTGGGTGGTGTCGATCTGGAAGCGAGGCTTGGCCACGAGTCTCCCGGGACTTTGGCACCGGCAGGGGTCCGCGTCGACGATCTGCGATTCGAGCCACGCTTTGCGGCGTCTTCCGCCTGGACGCGCAGGCCAGACTCCCTGATCACACGTGCCACGCGCGCCGCCCCGCTCAGAGTTGAAGCGAGCTCTTGTTTCGCGACGCCCGCACCGTCCCCACTCGAGGCACTCAGTAGTTCTCACTCGAGCGGCGCGCCGCTCTTGTGCGAGGCGCGTTCGATTCTCACTCGAGCTACGCGGTCGATCCCACTCGGATCGTGCGTTTCTAGAAGGAAATCTGCGGCGTTCGTCTTCGCGCTGCTCGATCAAACCTTGGGCGACGCCGCCACGAAGTGCAGCGTGACTCGGGTCGTGCATTTCGAAGAAGAAATCTGCGACTCTCTTCACGCTGCTTCATGTGGACGCTGGCACGTCGTCTTCGATGTCGAGCTTCGCACTCGATTTCACGTCGACGACTCGTATTGCATCGCACGGGCGAGCGCAGGTCGTGTATGGTTCCGGTCGGTGGCGGAGCCGAACAGTCCTCATGACGCGCTGTTCAAGAGCGCGTTCTCGAACCCGGAGAACGCGGCGGCGCTCTTTCGTGCGATCTTGCCGGAACGTCTGCTCGCCGCGCTCGATCTGTCCACGCTCACCGCCGAACCCGGCAGCTACATCGACGACCAGCTCGCGAGCGCTCACTCGGATCTGCTCTTCTCCGTGAACCTTGCCGGGCGCCCTGCTTACCTTTACACGCTGCTCGAACACCGGAGCTCGCCCCACGAGCTCATGCCGTTGCGCTTGCTGAAGTACATGATGCGGATCTGGGAGCGGCACGTCGACGAGCACGGTCAGGGCAAGCAAGCGCTCCCGCTTCCGTTCATCGTTCCGATCGTGGTCCACCACGGTGAGGGCGGATGGACCGCTGCCACCCGGCTCGAAGAACTGTTCGACGAAACGCTCGCGGCAGAGCTCGAGTTCGGACCACTCCTCCCACGTCTCGAGTTCTTGCTCGATGACTTGAGCGGTCTCTCGGATGAGGAGTTGCGGCGTAGAGCCCACGGGCTCGGGCCCGCTTTGTCGCTGTGGGCGCTACGTGACGCCCGTAATTCGGGGCGCTTGGAGTCATCGGCGCACCGCTGGCTGGGCGCGCTACTCGAGCTTGCGCGCGCCGAAAGCGGCCGGGAGGCGCTCACCGTCATTTTTCGCTATCTTTGCGTGGTCGCCGACGAGTCGATCACGGTGACTCTGTACTCGACCCTCTCGGAACATTCTCCCGAAGCCAAGGAAGCCCTCATGACTTTGGAACAAGCCCTCCTAGCTCGCGGTGAAGCACGTGGTGAAGCTCGCGGTGAAATCAGGGCGAAGGTCAAGGCAGTGCTCGACGTGCTCGAAGTTCGAATGCTGCCGGTCTCGGCGGAGCAACGCGCTCGGATCGAAGCGTGCACCGAGCTCGAGCTCCTCGACCGCTGGCATCGCGCGGCCGTGACGGTCTCCGTCACGAGTGACCTCTTCGCGCTCTCTTCCTGAGGCTGCCGTCAGGAGGCCGGTGAAGCCTGGCTGCGCTTCGTTCCCTGCGAGCCCTCGGATTGTGACGGCGTGCTCGTCGCCGCGCCAATCTTCTCCGCGGTGAAGCTCGATGAGGATGCGGCTCTCCTGCTCACGCGCGTGGCTATCGTGAGCGAGCCTGTCGTCGGGCCACGGCTGTCCAGCGTGACCGCGGATCGCTTTCAGACTACCGTCCTGCCATGCGCTGGGTCTTGGGTCTGAGTCTGCTTCTGGCGGTATCGTGCTCTCGCCGTCCTGACGCCAAGACCCTCGCCAGTGGGGCTCCTCCAGCACCCGTCGAATCGTCGAGCTCCTCACCGCCGCCCGCTCCGGCGTCGAATTCCGACTACGACGCGGACGGCTTCGTGTACGCGCGGCTCGAGAAGTCGGTGGCTCCCGTGCCCGCACGCTTCTCGGCGCCGCTCCCGACCTCGCTCGAGGAGTTCGAGCGCTCCGAGGCGTACCCGCCCCACGGACAGCTCGCGCTCGCGCTCTGCAACGGCGACCGAGATGTCGCAGGACGCTACCTCACTGCGATCCGGGGCGCTGCCCGGCGCGGCGCGATCGACGAGCCCTTGCGCGAAGCGTTCAGCGGGCTCGTGGGGTACTGCGAATCGAAGCCGTTCTGCGAGTGGGGTGCCGCGGCTGCCGGCATCGAAGCCGACCCCAAGGTGCGCGAGATCTTGTTCTCGGCGATCGAGCGTTGCGGCTCGATCGCGCTGCCGGCGATCGAGCGCGATCCTGCGGCTGACCAGGCGCTGATCAATCTCTACTTCGGGGCCTTCCGCGGCGAGCTGCCTTTCACGCCTCGCTTGCAGCAGGCCGTGAAGACCTTGGTGAAGACGAAGAAGGGGAAAGATCTGCGCTCGATAGCGATCGCCCTCTCGAACGTGAATGACGAACGGGTAGTAGCTTTCGTCGAGGCCACGAGGAAGCCGCTCGATGCCGAGTCCCGCGCCTGGCTCGCGATCGCCTTTCGCGACCAGCCGAAAGCCGAGGCTCAGTTCCTGGAGGCCTGCGAGCACCCGAGCGTCGAACACGACCCGATGTGTAGCCGGAGCGACTGGAAGGGCGGGACGGCGGGCGCCGGCACTTTCGAAGATCGGGTCCTCGCGCGCGAAATCAACAGCCGGAGGTGGCTCGCCGAGCATCCCGATCGCGCCGTGCCGCTCAAGCTCGCGCTCAAGGCCTGCGTCAAGCGCGCGTCGAAAGGCTACCATCGTGTTGACTGCCTCCGCGACTTGGCCGCGCATTTCTGGCCGGACGCTCACGACCTCGTGCGCCGCGCCGGGAAGTCGGCATTCGCCAACGAGCCGTACCAGCGCGAGCTCGCGAACGCCCTCTTCCGCTTCCCGACGCAGGCTGCGCTCGTCGAGCACTTGCGGACCCTGGAGCTCGTCCCCGCAGCGCTCGTGCTTCGTCCTCCTCAGAACGAGGAGGAGGACGAGGTGACGTCCGCGCGCGGCGTGCTCCACGCCGCGGGGCGCCTGCACTACTTCGATGTCGAGACCGACCAGTCCCCGAACGAGCACGACGCGCTGCTCGTCGAGCTCGCCGCGCTCGCCGGAAAGGAGCTCTCTGACGTGCGCTTCGAAGAAGTGGCGCCCGATCGTGACGCCCCTCGCAACGAGGACGGAGAAGGCGCGCAGCCGTATCGCCTGCGCGCGTACGCGAACGGTCAGCGCTACTCCCTCGACGCGAAGGACTACGGCGACTGGTACGATCTGGAGGCGGTGCTCGGACTGCTCAACTCACTCTTACGGGAGAGAGGCTCGAGCGTTCGCTTCCTTCTGCTCTACACCGGCGATCAGACGGCGAGCGTCGCGGCCGGCAAGCGCGACGCGCTGGTGCAGCTCGTGAGGGAAGGCTTGCTCGCCGTCTCGGGGTCCGAGAGCGCTCGCGAGTCGGGGCAAGCCTTCGAGCGCGAAGTGCTGGGCGACTGAGCGGCTACTCGATCCAGCGCGCGAGCACGCAGGTGATGTTGTCGGGCCCGCCGTTCTCGTTGGCGTTCTCGATCAGGCGCTGCGTGGCCGTCGGCAGGTCGGGCGCGCTCACGACGATGTCGAGCAGGCGCTGATCGTTCACGGGGCCGCACAAGCCGTCGCTGCAGAGCAGCATCGCGTCTCCGGCGCGGGGCGACTCGAAGCGCGTGTCGACCTTGACGGTGTCCTTCATCCCGAGGGCGCGCACGATCACGTTCTTGTGCGGGAAGTTCGCGATTTCTTCCTCGGTGAGGTGCTTCATTTTCTTGTAGTCGTTGAGCAGCGAGTGGTCCTCGGTCAGCTGCTCGATGGCGCCGTCGCGGATGCGGTACACGCGGCTGTCGCCCACGTGCGCGACGTAGACGCCGTCCTCCACGGCGAACAGCGCGGCGAGGGTGGTCCCCATGCCGCGCTGCTTCGCGTTCTTCTGCGCCGTCTCGTAGATGCGGAGGTTACAGAGCTTGATGCCGGTGATGAGCCGGTTCTCCTCGTAACCCTTGGAGCGGTCCATCTTGTAGGGCCACGTCCGCTCCGGATCGTCCGCCGTCGCCGCGAAGAAATCCTTCAGGGTGTCGACGGCCATCTTCGAGGCGACTTCCCCCGACGCATGACCACCCATACCGTCAGCGACGACGTAGAGACCGTACTCCGCCATGATGGCGAAGTTGTCTTCGTTGTGACTGCGCTTTCGGCCGACGTCGGTCTGGCCGGCTACCTCGATGCGAAGGGGCCGAGACACTCGAAATTCCGGAGGATTCTGGGGCCTGGGCGACCCGACTCGATATCCTTCCCTGCCCGGGGTTCTGCTGTCAACGTGACTCGATGTCCCGGCCCGCTGGCGGGATCACTTCTTCATCTTCTGGGGAGCGTCGGGAGCCGCGCGCAGGACGAGGTTCACCTGTCGAAATCGGCCGTTTCCAAAAACCAGGAGCTCCACGCTGTCCCCGACCCCGTGCTGATTCATATTCGCTGCCAGGGACTCGGGAGTCTGGACGGGGAGGCCGTCGACGGCGACCACGAGGTCCGCCTGACCGGCGCTGGCCCCCGCGCGGAGGCCCGCCGCGGCCGCCGGGCTTTGAGGATGGATGCTGACGATCCGCACCCCGCGCACGCCGTTATTGTCTTCGGTGACGCCCTGGATCCCGAGCCAGGGTGCGGGCGGGACCGCTCCGGCGGGAGCGGTGCGGAGGAAGGCGCGGACTGCAGAAACCGGCACTCCATAGGGCACCTGGGTGCAGTTCTCTCCGGCGCCCGGGGCGCAGGCCTTGGCCACGACGGCGACGACCTGACCCTTGTCGTCGAGGATCGGGGTCCCGAGCTCCGTCGGCTTGAAGCGGCTCGCGAGCTCGATGGCGTCTTGCAGGAGCTCGCTGTCGCCGCCGAGCAAGGTGCCCTGGCCCTTCACGATGGTGCGCGCGAGCGCGACCGACTTCTCCGAGACGAGCGAGAAAGCGCGCACGGCGCTGCCGGCTTCGAGCGGGGGCTGCGTGGAAGCACGAAGCCCCTTCCGCCAGCGAGCGTTCTTCGGGACCAGGAGCGCGAGGTCCCAGGCGCGGTCGGAGTGGCCGATGCGGACCTGGGTCACGCTGCCGTCGGCGTAACGCGCGTCGATGTTGTTGCCGTGAGTGAGCGGAGAGAGCGCGGTCAGGATCCGACCGTCCCCGTTCAAGACGCTGCCGAGCGCGAGCACCTTGCCTCCACGCTCGAGGACGACCACGCCTTGGCGCGCGACCGCGAGCGGATCGCCCGGATCCCGCTGGTCCGAGCCAGCTTGATCGGCGTCACCGGCCGCCTGATCGGCGGCGTCGGCGACTTGACGGGCAGCACTGGCGACCGCGCGGGCCGCTGATTGGGTGGGAGCAGGGGCTGGCGCCTTGGCCGGGGGCTCGGCATGTACCGTCCCACCCACCAGTCCCACCGCAGTTAGAGCACCTATCCAAACCAAACGAGGAGCGCTGTTCACACACCGAGTGTAGCTCCTAATATTCGGTCGACCTCCGGGAACCTTACTCTCTCGCATCCGTGTAGCCTCCGCGTTTTCGCGCGGTAGGCCCGGTGCAAAGGCTGAGCCAGCGAGGCAGTGAGTGATCGCGAGTTTCGCGAGAGGAGCGCTCTAGGCTGAACGCCTGAGCTGCCTGACTCCGGAGGAGCCGGCGACGATCACGAGATCGGCGCGTGCGCAGAACAACCCTGTTTCGACCACACCGGGAAGTTCTCGCAAGCGCTGTTCGAGAAGGACGGGCGTGGAGATCGGCCCAGTGCGAAGGTCGTAGATGAAGTTGCCGGAGTCGGTGACGAAGGGCTTACCAGAGACGAGGCGCAACGTCGGCTCGCCCTGATAGGCGAGGAGCTTCGCCGTCGACAAGTGACCGAAAGGCAAGACTTCGACCGGCACGGCCCACTTTTCCCCGAGCTTCACGCTGAGCTTGCTCTCGTCCACGATGATGACGTTGTGGCGCGAGTGCCGATTCACGATCTTCTCGCGGGCGTGCGCGCCGCCTCCCCCCTTGATGAGGTCGAGCTTTTCGCTCACCTCGTCCGCGCCGTCGACGCACACGTCGACCTGCCAGGGGCCCTCGTCCGAGAGGAGGGGGATACCGAGCGCCGCGGCTTGCTCGCGGCTGCGCTGGCTGGTGGGGACACCCACGAGCTTGCGCCCCGATTTGACGAGCTCTCCCACCGCATCGATGAAGAAGCGCGTCGTCGAGCCGGTACCGAGCCCGACCACTCCCGCCTCCGGCAAGAGCGACGCTGCTTCGAGCGCAGCCTGACGCTTGGACTCTTCCGCGGACATGAACGCTCCCCGGTACCGTTGCGAAACGCCGCGGGCAAGGGCTTTTCTAGCGCTGACAGGAAGGGCAATAGTGCGCGGAGCGCTGGCCGATCACGATGCGGACGATCGCCGAACCACACTTGAAGCACGGCTCGCCCTCGCGCGCGTAGACCCGGCGCTCGTTCTGGTACCCGCCGTCGCTCCCGTCGGGGCGCACGTAGTCGCTGATCGACGAGCCCCCGGTCTCGATCGAGCGCAACATCACCTTCTGCGAGGCCCGGACGAGGCTCGCGCACTCCTCGCGGGTGACGAGGCGGGCCGGTCGGGTCGGGCGGACACCGGCGAGAAACAGGGCCTCATCGGCGTAGATGTTGCCGATCCCCGCGAGCACCGCCTGATCGAGCAGGAGCGACTTGATCGGGATCTTGCGGGCGCGCGCGGCCTCGTAGAGCTCCTCGCCCGTCGCGGAGAGCGCGTCGATGCCGAGCTTTTCGAGGCGCGGGTTCGCCTTGCCCGGAGGGAACCACGCCACCTTGCCGAACTTTCGCACGTCACGAAAGAAGACGGACGGACCCTTGCCGCTGAGCTCGAGGGCGAGGTGCGTGTGCTCGTCGGGCTCGAACGCCTGACCCTTCTGTTCCGCGCGCCGCTTGCCGGCGAAAAGGCGCGGGCTCTGCACGCCCGACGCGATGAGCTGCCCCGTCATCCCGAGGTGCAGGAGCAGGCTGCTCTCGTCGTCGAGCCGCAGCATCAAGTACTTGCCGTGACGATCGAGCGCGACCGCGCGCCGGCCCACGAGCACCTTCTTCAACTTTTCGGGTGACGTCAGGAAGAAGTAGCTCGGTCGTGTAGTCACGACCTTGACGATGGTTCGCCCGACGAGGACCTTCTCGATGCTGCGGCGCGTGACTTCGACTTCGGGGAGCTCGGGCAAGTGCCCCTAGTTTGCCGCTTTTCGGACCAAATAGAAGAAGTCGCGGCGATTCTTCTTCCGGATGTACTCGTCCTCGGAGAACTCGAAGCCGTCGGCGAGCGCCACGGCTTTACGCTCCGGGCCTGCCTCGCCGGGCTCGAACAGCACGAACTTCGGGTACGACCAGTTGACGTCGAGCTGGGCGATGTCGACTGCCCCCGCGTGCTTCAAGCCGTCGGCGAGGACGCGCGCCGTCGTGTGGTTGGTGATCGTCACGTACAGGATGTTGCGCTCGGCGTTCAGCCCGATGGCAGAGCGCCGAATCACGGTCTCCCCGTCGAGCGTCGCGCCCCACTTCAGACCCGCGCCGGCGGTGAGGCCCGGGTGGAGCTTGCCGTTTTCGACCATGCACTCCGGGGCCTGGCGGTACCAGAGCATGTCCTTCTCGGTCTCGGCGATGCTCTTCCACGTGGCGATGCGCATCGAGCCGTCTTTGTAGAAGGCGAAGGTGCAGGCGTTCGGCTTGGGCGTCACGATGGTGATGCCGTCGAGCAACATCCCGTAGCCGCCGTGCTCGGTCATGAAGCCGCCGTTGAAGGCGCCGAGCAGCTCCTCGTGGTGCTTCTCCGGGATCACGCCGGTTCGAACCGGCGCAACGTCGAGCTTGCGATCTTCTTTGGGCTCTTGGGTGCCCGCGACCATGAAGACGTCGGTGCGTCTGAGGTCGATCGCGACCACGAACACCTCTGCCCAACCGCGCGTGACGTCGGGGTGGAGCAGCGTCTTCATCATGTAGGGTTCTTCGCCCGGACGGCGTGGGTCCGTGATCGGCACCCAGATACCGTCCCCCTTGGCCGACCACTGTTTCAGAGCGGGACCGGGATCCTGAGGCTTGAACGGCGGAAGCCCCACCTTCGTACTGGTGGCGCTGAGGGTAGGGGCGGGGGCAGGCGCCGCAGCGGGCGCGGCCGAAGCTTTCTCCGGCACGGACCAGCGAGCCTTGGGGGCCTCGGTCCCGCGCACGCTTCGATTCACGCGATCTTCGACCCCGTAGACGAAGTCCTCGAGCTTCGCGACATTGTCGACCCCGATCACGGCCCGGAGCGAGTTCGCGACGAGCGGGCCGGCCCAATCGAACTGATGGATCGCGACCCACGTGCCGAGCAAACCGACGACTCCGACACCGGCGGCGCCGATCAAGAGGCGCCGGAGGCGCCGCGGTCGCCCGCGTTTGCGGGGGGCTCCTGACGTATCGCCGGCCGGAGCACGGTCTTTGGCTTTGGAAAGCGCGGCCTGGCTCATACCTTCCGGGTATCGTAGTCGCATTGACCGGCAGGCGCTGCCAACTTTGCGGAACCGCCGGGCCGCCGCGGTCAGCGCCGAAGATGCCGGTGACGGCCCCCGATTGGTGTAAGAGAGCGTCGATGCGTCACGGTTGGTTGCGCCGGCTCGCTGCGACGCTCGTGGCGCTTCTGATCGTTCTGTCGTGTCGCGGGCTCGAAGCTCAAGAGCCAAAGGCCCCGCCGGCTGCGCCCCGAGCTGGGCTCGAGAGCCTGAT
>JAEZYO010000766.1 GCA_023419055.1 Pseudomonadota bacterium
GGCGGAACGAGCGGCGGTGCGGGTGGAACGAGCGGCGGCGCGGGCGGCTCGGGCGGCACGGGCTCGCACACGGCGGAGCCGAGCGATGGCTGTGGCAAGGGCGGGCGTCCCAACGGTGGCCAGGCCACCGGCGCGAACAGCACCATCTACAACTTCCCGGAGAGCTACGACGGCAGCAAGCCCATGCCGATGATCATGATGCTGCACGCGAACGCGAATCCGAACACGCAGCTTCAGGATCTGAGCGACGGCACCACGCTCGAGGACGAGTTCGTCCGCGTCTTCCCGAAGAGCTCCGGCCAGGGCTGGGTCTACAACACGGACGAGGGCCGCGTCGACGCCGCTTACAACGACGCTCTCTCCAACTACTGCGTCGATACCAGCCGCCTCTTCCTCACGGGTCACAGCTCGGGCGCGCAGATGGCGGTGCAGATGCTCTGCAACGACGACACTCGTTGGACGGGCGTCGCCCCGGTCGCAGCTTCCAACTATTGCGCGCAGAAGACGGTCGACGCGATCCCCACGTTGTACATCCAGGGGATGAAGGACGCCGAACGCGGGAACGGCAACGGCAAGGACGTGGTGGACTGGTTCGCGAAGGCCAACAGCTGCGGAACCAGCACGACCCCGTTCGCCGAGATCATGACCTGCAGCAGCCAGCAGGGCGGCGCTTCCGTCACCCCCGGCTGCGTCGAGTACTCCGGCTGCTCCGAACCGCTGATCTGGTGCTCGCACAACGATCCCTTCTACAGCGGGACCAACCACGGCTGGCCGTGCTTCGCGAGCAACGCCATGGCCGACTTCTTCCTCGGCTTGCCCTGAGCTCGGCGCTCAAGTGAGCGCGAGCAGGTGGAGCGCGATGCCTGCCAGCGCTCCACCCAGGATGAGCCAGGTCGAGTTGAGCCTGTAGCGGAGCAGGAGCGCCGCGCCCAGAAGACCGATGAGCACCGTGGGCGCGTCCACCAACGCGGCGCGCCCGAGCTCCACGGTGACGGCTATCATCAGGGCGAGCGACGAGACGTTGACGCCGTCCAGGAACGCCGCGGCGGTCGGGGACGCCCGGAGGCGCGGCAGGAGCGGGCCGCTCAGCGCCACGAACACGAACGCCGGCAAGAAGATGCCCGCTGTCGCGACCAGGGCTCCGGACGGCCCGGCGAGGACGTACCCGATGAAGGTCGCCGTCGTGAACACCGGGCCAGGCGTCACCTGGCCGACGGCGACTGCGTCGATCAGCTGCGCTTCGCTCAGCCAGCCGAGCCGCTCGACGAGGTCCGCGCGCAGGAACGCGAGCAGCACGTAGCCACTCCCGAACAGCACCGAGCCGATCTTCAAGAAAACTCCGAAGAGTGACGGCAGGCCAACCGGGGTGGCGCTCCCGGCGAGAGCCGCACCCGAGAGCACCGGCGCGAGCGCGACCTTCGCCTCGGGGGGAAGCAGCTTGCGCCCAGCGAGCGCGATCGAGGCGAGCCCCGCGCCGAAGAGGATCGCGAGCTCGCTCACGCCGAACAGGGCGAGAGCTAGCGAAAGGACGCCGAGCAGCTTGAGTCGCCGGGTCTTCGCCGCTTTCGGGGCCAGGCTCCAGATCGCTTGGGCCACGATCGCCAAGATCACTGGCTTGACGCCGTAGAGGAGCCACCCCGCCGCCGGCAGCGCTCCGAAGCGAACGTAGGCCCAGGCGAAGCCGGCGGTGACGAGCATCCCCGGGACGATGAAGGCAGCCCCGGCGACCGCGAGCCCGGCGAAGCGGCGCCGCGTCCACCCGATGTGGATCGCGAGCTCGGTCGAGTTCGGGCCGGGGATCAGGTTCGTTGCGCTGAGCAGATCGAGGAAGCGCTCTTCGCTCAGCCACTTTCGCCGGCGAACCACCTCGTCCTCCATCATCGCGATGTGCGCCGCTGGGCCTCCGAAGGCCGTGGCGCCGAGGCGGAAGAAGAGTGCCGCGAGCTCACGCAGGGAAGTGCGCTCGTTCACTCCTCGAGAGTGGTCTGCGCGAGGTACGTCTTTCAATCGCAGGTGAGGGTGATGCTGCCGCCGCTCGGCGTGCAGGTGAAGCCGGTGAAGCAGCTTGCCACGTCCTCCACGCAGCCGCAGGAGGCGACCCCGTTACAACCGGCGGGCAACGCCAGGCACGCGTAACGAAACGGGCCGCTTGCATCGTCCGCCTTGTCCAGGCAGTAGCTCCCCGTGTCGCAGCGGTAGG
This sequence comes from Pseudomonadota bacterium, assembly GCA_023419055.1. Next base: position 2,201 of record JAEZYO010000766.1, read on the forward strand.
GGCCGCAATCGAAGAGGTCTCCGCACTCTCCCGAGCCGTTCGGAGAAACTCCGGCCATGCGCGCCGAGCATTCGTTGCCGTACGTCGTCCCGTCACAGCCGCAGACCGGGTCGTAGTTTTCGTCGCAGCTCTCGGGCAGCCTCAGACAATGTCCGACCGTTCCGCAGCCCGAATCGAAGAGGCATAACTTGCCCTCCGCGCACTCGCTCGGGTAGGCGCCGCCACACAAGATGGGGTCCGGATCCACCTGCGACCCCGAGCCGCCCGAGCCGGTTCCGGAGGCGCCGCTCGACGAGCTGCTGCCTGCGCTAGCTCCGCCGTCGCTCGAGCCTGCGCTTCCCCCGCCGGAGCCCCCCTCGGAGCCGTGCTCGGACTTTCCGCAAGACAGCGTGCAGGCGACGAGGACGAAACAGAGGACGGTGACTCGGCCCGACATAGAGGACGCTCGTACTTTGCGCGAGTGAGTGAATCAAGTTCGGCTCACCATCAGTGCCGCGCCGACCGGCAGCGTGCAGCGAATCTTGCCTCGGTGTCGCGCTTCGCCACGGCGGGCACGTGTTGCCACGCGGTCGGCGCGAACCAATGTTTTTCGGTGCTTTGGACGAGCCGAACCCAGAACCCAGACGAGTCGCCGGTATGCTCCGCGAGCACGCGCTTCTCCTCGAGTTGCTCGAGCTCGGGCCGGGCCTCGTGACCCTCCTCCGCGGTCGAGATCTGGTGATCGAGTTCGTCAACCTGGCCTGTTCGAGGCTCCTCGAAGGACGAGAGTTCATGCATCGTCCTCTTCGCGAGGTGTTCTCCGAGCTCGACGGGCAGGGTTATTTCGAGATCTTGGAGCGCGTGTTTTCGGGCGGTGAGCCGTTCGCCGCCCGTGGCATGCCGTTGCGGCTTCCGAAAGGCTCCGGAGAGCCGGAAGCCGAAGCGTTCATCGATCTCGTCTGCCAGCCCCTGCGCGACACTCGGGGAGACGTGATCGGTATCGTGGTTTGTGTTCACGACGCGTCGGCGGCGCGGCGAGAGGCCGTGGCGCGCGAGGCCGCAGAGCTTGCGCTCCGGATGTCGGAGGAGCGCTACCGCACGCTGTTCGCCTCCATCGACGAGGGCTTCGCTTTGATCCAGGTCTTGGTCGACGAGCGCGGGGTGGCGGTCGACTACCTCATCCTCGAGACCAACCAGAGCTTCGAGGAACAGACCGGGCTCGTCGGTAGCAAGGGGAGGACGGCGCGCGAGCTCGCTCCGGAGCTCGAGGCGCCCTGGTTCGCCCTGTACGGTGAGGTCGCGGCGAGCGGACGAACCGTGCGCTTCGAGAACCAGTCACCAAAGACGGGGCGTTGGTTCGAGGTCTCGGCGACGCGCATCGGTGATCCGGAGCTTCGTCAGGTGGCGATCGTCTACAAGGACGTGACGGAGCGCAAGCAGGTGGCGCTCGATCGAGAGCGTCACCACGAGCGCGAGCAACGGGCGCGCGCGGAGGCGGAGCGCCTGAACCGCCTCAAAGACGAGTTCTTGGCGACCGTGAGCCACGAGCTCCGGACCCCGCTCAACGCGATGCTCGGCTGGACGCTACTCCTGCGGGAAGGCGGGCTCTCGGAGGCGAAGCGCTCGAGGGCGCTCGAGACCATCGAGCGCAACGCGCGCGCCCAGGTGCAGCTCATCGACGACATCCTGGACGTGTCACGCATCATCACGGGCAACGTGCGGCTCAGCGTGAAAGCCGTCGATCTCGCGCAGGCGATCGAAGCCGCGGTCGAAACGGTGCGCCTCGCGGCGGACGCGAAGGGCGTGATGCTGGAGCTCGACCTGGAGCCCGACGTCGGACGCATCATGGGAGACGCGGATCGCCTTCAGCAGATCGCGTCGAACCTGCTCTCGAACTCGATCAAGTTCACTCCCACGGACGGCAGAGTTCGCGTGCGGCTCAGGCGCCACGAGTCGCACCTGTTGCTCTTGGTCGAGGACACCGGCATCGGGATCGAGCCCGCCTTTCTGCCACACATCTTCGAGCGCTTCCGCCAGGCCGACGGCGCCATCACGCGCACGCAGCGTGGGCTCGGCCTCGGGCTCGCGATCGTGAAACATCTGGTCGAGCTTCACGGAGGAACCATCGCCGCGCACAGCGACGGCTTGGGTAAGGGCGCGGCGTTCACCCTGACGCTGCCGATCGCTCCGCTGCGCGAGGGGCCGGTCGCGCCGGCGCTCTTGCCTTCCGCGCGAGCAGGGCGAGATCGGCTGTCTTGCCCGCCGGGGCTCGAAAGGTTGCCGGTGCTCGTGGTGGACGACGAGGCAGACGCGCGGGAGCTCCTGCAATCGATTTTGGAGCAATGCGGGAGCGTGGTGAGCGTCGCCGCGTCGGCCGAGGAGGCATTCGAACGCTTTCTTTTGCGACCACCCACGGTGCTCGTGGCGGACATCGGCATGCCGGGTAGCGACGGCTACAGCCTGATCCGGCGCGTTCGCGCGCTGCCTGCTCATCGGGGCGGCAACGTCCCTGCCGTGGCCCTCACGGCCTACGCGCGCGCCGAAGATCGCACCCGGGCGTTGCTCGAGGGCTTCACCAGTCACGTGACCAAGCCCGTCGAGCCTCAGGAGCTCCTGGCCGTCGTCGCCGCTCTGGCAAAGAGTCACGGGCGCGCTTGACCGAGCGACGTCTGCCCGCTGGGCTCAGGGATCGGCGCTGCAGGTTACCGTAACGTCAGTCACGTCGCCGGCGGTACCACGAGAAGCTTTTAGCGACAGCGTCGTCTGATCCGCCGCGAGCCGTTCCGGTCACTTTACGGAGCAGGAGAGATCCATGGCTCAGGGAGTACAGCGCTCGCGTCGTTTCGGCAGCCTCGGATTCGTGGGGTGGCCGGCGCTCCTTTTGAGCGTCGTGACGGCCTGCACCGTCGAGGAAGCTGGTCCTACCGAGCCCGGGTCCTCGGGTGGCTCGTCACCAGCCGGAGGGGCGGGCGGCAGCGGCGGCACCACTCCGACCGGTGGCAGTGCTGGCTTGGGAATGGGTGGCGCGAACCAGGCGGGATCAGGAGGCATTTCAGCGGGAGGTTCCGCAGGTAGCTCGACCTCGGGGTCTGGAGGCGCCTCGTCGGGAGCCGCCGGCGCGGCGGCCGCGGGCAGCGGTGGGACCGCTCCGACGACGGGCGATCGCTCGCCGGAAGGCACGTGCACGCGCTGGAACGCCGACACCGCCGACATGAGCGAGGGCACCTGGAGCGGCTCACTGGATCCGGGATGTGATCCGGGCGACATCTCCGCCGAGGGTCGAGCGAACGCGCTCAGGCTCTTCAACCTCTATCGCTGGTTGGCGGATTTGCCCCCCGTGGAGACGGAGCCTTCGCGCGACGTTCGAGCGCAGGCGTGCGCGCTCATGATGGACGCGAACAACTCGCTTTCTCACGAGCCGCCCGAGAGCTGGAAATGTTACTCGAAAGAAGGGGCCGACGGCGCGAGGACGAGCAACATCTCGAGCGGGCCCGGCGTCTCGAGCGTTCAGGGATACCTGATCGATTCCGGCAATGAAACGACCTTCGGCCACCGCCGCATCATCCTCTCGAACGACCTCGGCCCGATCGGCCTCGGGTCGACCGGTGAGAACGGCGCGTCGTGCATGCAGAACATCGGCGGCACCGGCGACGCCGGGAAGGAGTGGACGGCCTGGCCACCGCCGGGGGTGTTCCCGATCCAGGCCTACTCCGACTACTGGAGCTCGCTCAGCGACACCGGTTGGTCCATCCAGAGCGAGGAGATCGAGCTCGAGGACGCCGAGGTCAGCGTCACGAGCGGCGGGGCACCGCTCGCGGTCGGCGTGGAGCCGCTGCAGGGGAACTACGGCTACACGAACGCGATCCGCATCGTGCCGAACGGCTGGGATCCCGAGCCCGGAAAGACGTACAGCGTCAGCGTCAGCGGGACCTCGGCGACGATAGGCTATGACGTCGTTTTCGTCGACTGCGAGTAGCGCTTCGTCGCGCCGTCAGGTCGCTCGTTCGATCCAATTTGGGTCATTTGGATCATTTTCGAGCAGGTCCTGCTACTCGGTGACGCCTTGTTCGAGCCCTCGCCCACCACCATTCTTCCCTCGTTCCGAGCGGAGGTCACATGAGCTTCGAAACGACGAGCAGCACGAACCAGGTGGGAAGCCGCTTGCGGCGGCGCCGACTCGGGGCGGAGAAGCCGGGCTTTGCCGGGCCGGGGCACACCGCCGTCGAGGTGATCACGTCGGAGGCTTTCTCCGAGAGCGACCCGTTCGTGCTCCTGATGGACGATCGCCTCGATTTCCCGCCAGGCCGACAAGTCGGCGGGCCGCACCCGCACGCGGGGCTCGAGACGGTCACGTTCGTGCTCGATGGGTCGATCGACGATCGCGACGAGGGGCTGGTTCACGCGGGTGACGTGGTGTGGATGACCGCCGGTCGCGGCGTGATCCACAACGAAGAGGTTCGCGCGGCAGGGAAGGTGCGTGTCCTTCAACTCTGGGTGACGCTCCCGGAGCGCGCTCGCGCGGCGGCGCCGCGCTTCCAGGTCTTGCGGAAGGCGGATATGCCCGTCTTTCGCGCTCCCGGCGTGCTGGCGCGCCTCTACAGCGGTCAGTCGAACGGGCTCGTCTCGGCGACTCGGAACCACGTGCCGGTGACGCTCGTGGACGTGACGCTCGAGCCCGGTGGCGTCTTCGAGCAAGAGCTGCCGGCGTCGTTCAACGGCTTTCTGCTCCCGATCAGCGGGGAGGTCGCGGTGGACGGCGAGCGCGCGCCGCTCGGCCCGGGCGAAATCGGCTGGGTCGGGAGCCGCGATGGCAACGAACCGCTCCGAGTTCGCTTGCTGGCGAACCGCGGCGAGGCGCGTGTTCTCCTCTACGCAGGAGCGAGGCAAGACGAGCCCACCATTCACTATGGTCCGTTCGTCGCGGGCTCCGTCGCGGGCATCGAGGCGATGTACCGCGACTTTCGAGCGGGCCGCTTCACGAAGGTGAGCGAGCTCTGAGCTCGTTGCAGAGGTGACTCGCGCTGCGAGAAGCGTCGGGCGTCGAGCTCGATAGCTCGGTCGTCCTCGTAAGAGAAATCAACGCAGAAGGGCCGCGCTCGGTCGAGCGACGGCGAAGGAGTGTCTTCATGTCCTGGCTCATCGACGACGTTCACACCCACATCGGCTTCTCCGTTCGGCACATGATGGTCACGACCGTACGCGGTCAGTTCAAAAAGTATCGCGGCACCGCCGCGCTCGACCCCGACGACTTCACGAAGTCCGTCTTCGAGGGCGAGATCGACGTCGCGAGCATCGACACCGGGAACGCGCAGCGCGACGATCACCTCCGGACCAGCGACTTCTTCGACGCGCCGAACCACCCGACGATCACCTTCAAGAGCAAGCGCATCGACTCCAAGGTTGACGGCGAGTACGTGGTGCACGGCGATCTCACGATCCGCGGGGTGACCAAGCCCGTCGCGCTCGACGTCGAATTCCTCGGCACCAGCAAGAACCCTTGGGGGAAGACCGTCGCCGGGGTGAGCGTGCGGGGCAGCCTCGATCGCAAGGATTTCGGCGTCAGTTACAACGCCGTGCTCGAAGCCGGAGGCGTCGCCGTCGGCGAGAAGGTCAAGATCGAGATCGACGCCGAGCTCGTCGCGCCCGAGGTCCTCGCGAAGACCGCGTGACGTAACGCGCTCTCGGGGCGGCGCCGCTTCAGTCGCAACGGTCGATCGTGTGCTCGCCGTTCGCGTCGAAGTCGAAGGCCCAAGTGTCGGCGAGCCGGATGACGATCTTGTCCTCGTCGACGCTCACGATCTCCACGGTGCCGTCGACGAAGCTCCCGCCGCCTCCGTAACAATCTCCGCCTCCGCGGTCGGGGCCGGATGAGCTCGAGTAGGCGTTGAGGCGCGAATCCGCGAGCTCGAGCACGCCCGGCTGCAAGAGCTCCGGCGGGAGCCCGAACGCGACCTTCCAGTTACCGCAGCCGCCGCTCTCGAACGGGGCTTCGCAGAGCGGCTTCTGGCTGCCGAAGGTGATGTAGATGCGCTCCGGGTCGATCGGAATGCCCCCGCCGCTGCCGGTGCTACCGGAGCTGCTGCTCGGCGGCGGGAAGTCTCCGTACCGGAGCGCGATGCCACCCGCGCCGGGAGCGGGAACGGGCGCCGGATCCGGAGTCGGGGTCGGAGCGGGTGAAGGATTCGGAGCAGGTTCGGCCGGCGCGGACGCCCCGCCGGTCCCCGAGACAGGGGCCGAGCTCGAGCCTCCGCTCGATGGCCCTTCATCCTTGCAGTCCGCGCAGTTGCCGATGCCGTCCTCGTTCTGATTTTCGGGGCCGTTGTCGACCGCTCCGCCACAGGCCACGAACATCACGGCCAGCCCGACCGCGCTCAGCAAGGTGGTTCGCTCGTCCATCGCAGGCATCGTACCGTGCACTCGGCGTGCCAGCGTGTCGCGTCGGGCACACCCGCGAACCAAGGGCATTTCTGGCTTCGAGCCATGCCAAGTTGTGCCACTCGGCGGAGCCGCCGGCGCGAGCGGTCACGGGCAATGGAGGCCGGCGCCGTCGCAGCGCTGGCTCTCGAAGATCTCGACCGGCGGGGCTTCCCAGTTCGAACCCGCGATGTCGAGATCGCAATCACCGCCGATGTCGCCCACGACGATGTTGTGCGACCCGCTCGTCGCCAGTACTTCCAGCACGAACGAGCCATCGCCTTGCTGCAAGAAGGCACCCACCCGGCGAGTCGGCGAGGGGGCCATCTCGGCGAAAACGAAGTCCATCTTCCCCTGCCCGTCGAAGTCGACGACCGCAAACTCGTGAGCCCATCCAGCCGGGCCGACCACGTGTCGAGTCCAGGAACCCTCGGGATCGTCCGCCGAGTACCAGGCGATCTCGCTGATGTTGTCCTCCTTCGGCGCGTAGGCGACGTCGGGTGTGCCGTCTTCGTTCACGTCGGCGATCTCGATCACGACGCTGTCGTGCATGTCATCGTCGATTTCGAAGCGCTGGTAGTTGCCGACCACGCGCGGATCATCCGGCGTGCGTATCCAATGTCCGCGCACCGCGATGTCAGGGCGTTCGTCATCATCGATCAATCCGACGGCGAGACCCTCCGCGTCGGCGAGCCCGTGAAGCTCGACCTTCTGCCATTCGAGCGGCGACTCGCCCTGGAGCCAGAGTCTGAGGTTCGGATTGGTGACGACGTCGAGCTTGCCGTCGAGATCGAGGTCGGCGAGCTCGAGCTCGTGAGCCCAGAAGTTCTGATTGCCGATCAGGTGACGGCGCCAGGTGCCTTCTCCGCCTTCACTCGCTGGGTTCTCGAACCAAACGATGAAGTCGCCGTCGGGGACCACGAGATCGGAGTCGCCGTCCGAGTCGATGTCCCCCGCTTGCATGTGGCCGAGGAAGCGAGTCTCGGCCGTGGCCACTTCGTGGATGGTCCACTCGGGGGCCGCGTACCATTTGAGAAGGTCGCCTCCCACCGCGACGTCGAGGAGACCGTCGCCGTCGAAGTCCGCGAGTGCCTTGGCTTCACCCGTAAACTCGTCGTCGAGTGTCAGGCGCTCGAACTCGAGCTCGCTCTCGCAGGCGTTCGCGGAGCCTCCGGTTTCCTTCCCGCCGCTCGCTTCCTCCGGTGAGCCGCCGCTCGCCTCGTCCGGTGAGCCACCGCTCGATTCCGCCGGAGCGCCGCTGGTTGCGCGGCCTCCGGCAGAGTCAGGCGCTCCGCCGTCGGGAGCTTCCGGACCCGTCCCGCCGCTACCGGGGGCGTCCGAGCCGGCGTCGCTCTCGGCGCTCGTATTCGGCGCGTTGTGGTGCGACCCTGACGAGCTACAGCACAGGGCCAGCGCGACCGCGAGCCAGGTCAGCGAGACTGGGGCCTTGGTTCTGGGCATCGCGCGGGCTCGTGCAAGGTTCACTCCAGGTCTCGACGGGCTACCCCGGGGCTAGTGGAGCGAAAGAGCGGGAAATATCCGCTCGCGAGCGCCACGGTGTTGCGAAACGCGACTGCCCGCGTGGTAGCGTCGTCCGCCATGCGAACGGCTGGGATCGTCGGCGGGAGCCTCGCCGGGATGTTGGCGGCATCCGCTCTCAGTGAGTGCTTCGAGCGCGTCGTCGTCTTCGAGCGTGACGATCTCCGAGACGGCTCGCGCTCCCGCAAAGGGGTGCCACAAGCTCACCACGTGCACGCGCTCCTCGCTGCGGGAGCCGCATCGCTGGAGGAGCTTCTCCCTGGATTGTTCGCGGCCGTGGGCCGGAGCGGCGGCCTTCGGGTCGATATGAGCGCCGGAAACAATTGGTTCCATTTCGGGGTCTGGAAGCGGCGCCTCCCGATGGGCATTCAGGTTCACCTGCAGAGCCGCACGCTGCTCGAACGAGAAATCAGGCATCTTACGCTCGCGCGCCCGCGCGTCGAGCTGAAGCGGGCAGGGGTCGAGCTCGTGGAGTGGGCGAACGGAAAGCCGAGCGTCGTTTACGACGGGACTCGCTTCGAGTGCGATTTCCTGGTCGATGCTTCCGGCAGGGGCTCGAAGCTACCGCAGTTCCTCGAGCGCGCGGGGCTCGCGCCTCCCGCCACGGAGCGCGTCGGCGTCGACGTCACGTACACCTCCGCCCGCTACGCGCGAGGCCCGAAGCGCGACTGGGGAGCCATCTTGATCTATCCCCACCCGCCCGAGGAGCGAGCGGCCGGTGCGGCGGTGCCGATCGAGAACGATGAAACGGTGGTCTCGCTCTTCGCTTGGGGGGGCGAGCGTGCCGGCGACGGGGACGCCGAGTTCCTCGATTTCGCGAAGCGCTTGCCTCGCTCCGAGATCGCCGATTTCTTGGGTCGCGCGGAGCGGGTGAGCGACTTTCACCGCTTTCAGTACCGGGAGGCGCGCCTTCACCACTACTCGACGCTGCGGACGATGCCACCTTGCACGGTCGTGCTGGGGGATGCCCTCTGCAGCGTCGATCCCGTGTTCGGCCAGGGCATGGCGGTCACGGCGCTCTCCGCCAAGATCTTGCGCGATTGCGCGCGCGAGACGGGGGGCGACCCGGCGCGCCTCGCGGCCCGCTTTCTACGCCGCTGCCCAGAAGCCTACCAAACCGCCTGGCAGCTCTCGACGAGCGAAGACTTTCGTTACCCCGAGGTGCGAGGCAAGCGCCCGTTCGGGCTTGGCTTCCTGCATTGGTATACCGAGCGCGTGCACCGGCTCACGTCGGTCGACGAAGAGGTGTACCGTCAGTTCGGGCGCGTCATGCACCTGCTCGATGCCCCGACGTCGTTGTTTCGGCCACACATCTTCGGCAAGGTCCTGAGCTCCAAGCTGCTCGCGCCCACGCTCGTCACCGAACGACCCAGGTCGTCGTCCTGAGCCAGCGTCTCTCGCGAGATCAGCCGGTCAAGCCGGGGAGCGGCCCCGTCGCGCCGGAGGGGTCGCCGAAGGAGGTGAGATCCGTCGCGCCGAGCGCCTGCGCGATCGACACCAAGAGCTGGTTGTTGTCACGTCGATTATTGCTGAAATCGAGGTACCGCCCTGCCGTGATCGCTCCGGCGGCGCTGCCCGCGAGGACGTAGGGCATCAAGGTGAGATCGTGCTGCGTCGACTCGCCGATCTCGGTCGCCCAGAAGACGAGCGTGTTGTCGAGGAGGGTCCGATCTCCTTCCTGATAGGAGTCGAGCTTGCCGAGGAAATAGGCGAGCTGTTCCGCGTACCAGGTCTGGATCGCGTTGTACGCTTCGTAGTTCGTCCCGCTCTGCGCGAAATCGTGAGAGATGGCGTGGTGGTTCCCGTTCAGGTTCAAGAACTGGAACAGGTGCTCGCTCTCCGAGTACGACCACTGGAAGGTGAGGATGCGGGTCTGGTCGCAGGCGAGCGCCGCCGCGGCCAGGTCCATCTGGAGCTTGCCGGCTTCGACGTACTGTTCGTCGACGCCGAGGTCCACGTCGGCGAGGGTCGGAGGTGTGCAGAGCGCGCCGCTTCCGCCGCCGGTACCACTCGTTCCGGGAGTGCCGACCAGCCGCTGCTCGACGTCACGCATCGAGTCGAGGTGCGTCTGCAATTTCTCGCGATCTTTGGCGCCGACCAGCCCGAGCAGCCGCGTGGTCTCGGCGTTGGTCTGGTCGAAGACGCTCTTGCGCTGTGCCCAGAGCCGTTCGAGAGCGGGGTTGCTCTCTCCGGGCGTGCCGGGGTCGACCATCCCGGTGCCGAAGAGCGCTTCGAACACCTTCTTCGGATCCTCCCGCGGCGGGACAGGCGCGTTCGAGCCAGTGTACGAGATGCGCGCGCGCACCTCGGTGTCGCGAACGTGGACTCCGAGGTGGAGGCTCTTGTGCGGCGTCGGCGGGTTCAAGCGCCCGACCAGGTATTGGTCGATCGATTCTCCGCTGCCCCAACCCGAGGTGGTGTTGCCGAAGCTCACGAACTCACTCCCGGAGTTGAGCGGGCGAGCGGTCAGCATCCCGCCGGTGCCGCGGGCGTGCTCCGAGCCCAGAGTGCCGCCGAGCGCGCCGTTCTGCAACGAGTCGTTGAGCCTGATCCCCTTCAGGAAGGTGAGCTTGCTCTTGTACGGCTCGAGCGGCGCCGTGATCTGGTTGAGCGTGAAGTTGGTCTCGGTGCCGGTCGGCCAGAAAAGGTTGTTCCGCGTGCCGTTCGGCGTGGTGAACACCACGAGCCGCACCGGGGCGGTGGCCTCTTGGGCCCGCGGGGCTTCCAACAAGGGATTGGTCGCGGTGGCCGCGACCGCGCCGCGCAGAAGGTTTCTGCGCGTGAACCTGAGGGGTCTCATCGGGCTACTCATTGTGCCGCGCTCCGGTAGAAGAACGCGTCCGTCTGGGTGGTGGCGACCATCAGCTCGACCAGGTCACCGTTGGATTGAGAGAAGGCCTGGCTCATGCTGGCGAGCGAGCAGCTGTCGGCGGGCTCCTCGGTGCGGCCCGCGGCGAAGCGGAACCACTGCGTTGCGACGCACTCCATCACTTGTGGGCTCGCCGAGAGCATCTCGCCGAGCTCTTTCGCGCCGTTGAAGGGCTTGTTCAGTGCCTCGTCCGTCGCGCCGATCACCTCGCCGGAGACGTCCAGCGCGCGGCCGTTGTCGGTTTCGCGGTAGCGGCCCGTCGCGTCGAAATGCTCGAACGAGAGGCCCAGCGGGTCCATCAGCGAGTGGCAGCCGTTGCAGGTCGTCCCCGCGGTGAGGTGCGCCGAGAAGCGCTCGCGCGCCGTACCGCCCTGATCGATGCTCGGGACCGAGACGTTGATATCGGGCGGTGGTGGTTGCGGCGGCTGGCAGAGCAACATGGCGCGAACGAACTTGCCGCGCAGCACCGGAGAGGTCTGATCGGGGTGCGCCTGGACGGCCATCACGGCGGCCTGCGTCAGAATTCCGGAGCGTCCCTGGTTCTCGGGCAAGTTCACGGCCACCGGAGCTCCGTTGCTGGAAGCGGGAGGAGTCACTCCGTAGAGCTCGGCCAGGGGCCCGCTCACGTAGGCGACTTGCGCGGTGAGCAGCGATCTCAGCGTGCGATCTCCGGCCCACACCACGCCTTCGATGAACGCCGGCAGCTCGCGCGCCATGGCGTCGCGCATCTCGCCGTTGAAGTTCGGGAAAAGGGCCGAGGCCTTGCTCGTGATGTCGAGCCGGCGGGTCCCCGCCCACTGCTCGAAGAAGTGAGAGACGGCCCGGCGGGCCTGGGGCTGCGCGAGCATTTCACGCGCCTTGGTCGCGACCTGCTCTTTGGTGGCGAGCTCACCGCGAGCGGCGACATCGAGCAGCGCATCGTCGGGACCCGAGCCCCAGACCAGGTACGAGAGGCGCGTGGCAAGCTCGAACTGGCTGAGGGGCACCGTCTTCTGCGCAGGATCCGCGGGCGGCGTGGTCTCCAGGCGGTACAAGAAGTGCGATGACTGGAGCGCGGCGCGGATCATCACCTCGATGCCCTCCGCATAGCTGCCGCCCGTTCGACCGGCGGTGTAGGCAGCCATCAAGAGCTGCTCGTCAGCGGCAGTCGTCGGGCGACGGAAGGCACGCCTGCCGAAGTCCTTGGCGAACGCGCTCGCGCAAGCCTCCTCGCCCATCGCAGCCGTATCGCACGTGGTGAGGTTCGAGAGGTTTTGAACCGCCTGCTTGGCGAGCGCCTCCGAGACGAGAACGTATTGTTCCGCGTGGAGCGAGGAGACGGTGAGGACCGCCGCGTTGTTGTCGTAACTGTTCGTG
>JAEZYO010000805.1 GCA_023419055.1 Pseudomonadota bacterium
CTCGTGCCCATCTAAAAATTGGCGGAGTAGTGCTAGGACCGGCTCTTAGGGGCGCGACACGAGACTGGTTGCTATAAAAGGCTCGTGTCAGAAAGCCATTTCTTGCGCGAGGTTGCCGAGCAACCGCGGGTGTTCGAAAGGCTCCTCGACGAGGGAGCACGGGCGGTGGAGAGCGCGGCTCTCGCCATTCGGGCCGCGGCGCCAAGCTGGGTCCTGATTGCAGCGCGCGGGAGCTCGGACAATGCGGCGCGCTACGCGCAGTACCTGCTCGGTGCGCGCAATCGGCTCGGCGTGGGTCTCGCGGTGCCGTCGCTGTTCACGCTGTACCAAGCGCCACCCCGCCTGGATGGTGCGCTCGTCATCGGAATCAGTCAGTCCGGGCAATCTCCCGACGTCGTCAGTGTGCTCGCGGAAGCTGCCAGGCAGGGCGCCGTCACTCTCGCCGTCACCAACGATCCGGAGTCACCGCTTGCCCGGACGGCCTCGCACACGCTCCCGCTCCTCGCGGGCGAAGAGCGCGCAGTGGCCGCGACCAAGACGTACTCTGCAGAGCTCTTCGTGCTCGCGATGCTGAGCGCCGAGCTCGATGGCGATGAGTCGACCCGAGGCGAGCTCCGCGGCGTGGTCGATCGAGTCCGCGAAGCGATCGAGCTGAACCGCGATCTCGACCACGCGGCCAGCCTCTTTCGCGACGCCCAGAAGTTCGTCGTGCTGGGTCGAGGCTTCAACTACGCGACCGCGTTCGAGGTCGCGCTCAAGATCAAAGAGACGAGCTACGCGCTCGCCGAGCCGTACTCCATCGCCGACTTCTTGCATGGCCCGGTCGCGATGATCGATCGAGGCTTCCCGGTGATCCTCGTGGCGCCTGCGGGCAAGGCCTCCGTCGACGTGCCGAAGCTGCTCGATTTGCTCGAGGAGCGGGGCGCGCGCCTGGCCGCGATCTCGGATGACGGCGCCGTGCTGTCGCGAGCTCAGGCGTGCTTGCGTTTGCCGCCTGCCGTGCCGGAGTGGCTGTCGCCGCTGGTCGCGATCGCCCCGGGGCAACTCTGGGCGTCGGCGCTCGCCCGAGCGAGAGGTCAGGATCCCGATCGCCCTCGCGGGCTCACCAAGATCACGCTCACCCGCTGAGGTCGCGTCGCGATGAAGCGGCGTAACCCGGCGCGCCGCTCTCGAGCTCGCTCGAACCAGAGGTCAGAGGTCGGCGTTCGAAATTTCGCGCTCGTGACTGGGGAGGATGTAGGCGTAGGAGGGTGTTCTCACGACGACGGGTCACGTGGTGAGCAAAGGGAGGGCGAGGTCAACTCGAAACACGCCGGGCGGAACATTCGAGTGCCACCAAATCCTTGCCGAGCTCGCGAGTCGAAGGTCTACGGGCGAGATCCCGGGAGGAGCGCCCGACGAGATCCTCGCCCGCGGCGCTACGTCTGCGACTTGACTCTGAAAATCGGCTGGCGCTACCCTGAAGTGTTTAGTGGCAGTAACAGAGGCCGTGCTTCAGTTTGGTTCCGGTCGGCGGCTCGTCGCACCGGGAGGCCCCCTCGGCGTTAAGCTCGAGAGCGAAGAGCGGGCAAGGGCAGCTTAAGAATTGAGCGACGAAGAGAAAACGCGAGTCACCCAGGTAGTTCAGGGCCCCCTTCCGGAAGGCCCTGGAAATGACTGCCTGGTCGTGATCTACGCAGCCGAGCAGGGCTTGCTCGGCAAACGCTACGTGCTCGACAAGAGCCCCCAACGAGTCGGCCGCGGCGCCGACAACCAGATCGTCCTCGAGGGTGACTCGGTGTCGCGCCGGCACGCGCAGTTCGAGCGACGCGGGGGCACCTGGTACATCGTCGACAACAACTCGACCAACGGCACGTACCTGAACGAGGAGCAGGTCCACGGCGACGCCGTCATCAACAACGGCGATCGCATCAAGGTCGGCCCGACGATCTTGAAGTACCTCTCCGGCCTCGACGCCGAAGCGAAGTACCACGAAGAAATCTATCGCATGACCATCGTGGATGGTCTGACCCAGATCCACAACAAGCGATACCTCTTCGAGACGCTCGAGAAGGAGCTCACCCGCGCTCGCCGCTACGAGCGCCAGCTTAGCCTCCTCATCTTCGACATCGACTATTTCAAGCGCATCAACGATCAGTACGGGCACCTCGCGGGCGACTACGTGCTGCGCGAGCTCGCGCGGGTGGTGCAAGAGCGCATCCGCCGCGACGAGCTCTTCGCCAGGTACGGCGGGGAGGAGTTCGTCATCGTCCTCCCCGAGACGCCGATCCAGGGCGGCGTGACCTTGGCGGAAAACCTCCGGACGCGCGTGGCGAGCCACGCGTTCGTCTTCCAGGGGGAACGTATTCCCGTCACCATCAGCATCGGCTGCGCCATGCTGAAGGACGACAAGGCAGCGACAGAGCTCATCCAGCGCGCCGACGAGAAGCTCTACGAGGCCAAGCGCAACGGCCGAAATCGCGTCTGCTACTGAGCGCGTCCCGGACGGCGCCGGCGCGCGCGGCCGTGCTAGAAGACGCCGCAGCATGCGCGACAGCGAGCCCGAGCTCGTGCGGCCCCTCCTCGGCGAGGAGCCGCCCACCATCCTGACCCCGCCGCCGGGACCCGAGTCTCGGTCCTGGCAGATCAGGAACCAGCACGTGTCTGCTCCGATGGGGCCGATACCGGAGCCGGGAGCGCCGCGCGGCATCGTCTACTCGACCGCGCAGGGCTCGAACGTGGTCGACGTGGACG
>JAEZYO010000852.1 GCA_023419055.1 Pseudomonadota bacterium
GGGCTGCCGTGCCTGGAACAACGCCGACGACGGGTATGATTTCTTCGCCGCCGACGACGTCGTCACTCTCGAGAATTGTTGGGCGTTCCTGAACGGCAAGGCTCCCTTGGGCTCGAACCCCGCGGGCGACGGCAACGGCTTCAAGCTCGGGGGAAAACCCGACGGCCCGGGACAGGGTCACGCGCCGCACGTCGCGAAGAACTGTGCTGCATTCGACAACAAGGCTTGTGGCTTCACGCGCAACAACAACGAGGAAAACCCCGTGCTCAGCCAGTGTCACGTCGGTAACAACGGCGACGACGACTATTGCGACGGCGCGTCGTGCAGCGGCAGCACCGGCGTCTCGACGTCCGGCTCGGCGGCGAAGTCGATCGCGCGCAACGCCGACGGCAGCCTTCCCGCCATCGACTGACGACGCTCGGGCCCGACCCGGTGCGCAGGCGAAGTCAGCGCTCGGTATCCATTTCGATGTCCGTGTCCATGTCGACCTCGTTCGGATCGCAACCGGTGAGGCACGACCTGGACTCGCCGCCCTTGTCGTCGGGCATCGTATTTTGCTCGAACATGCTGCTGGCCGGCACGTTGATCGAGACCGACGGGCGCTTGACGGCCCACCACGAGTTGCTGGGCCCGCCGGAGCCCATGCCGGCTTCACCCGAAATTTCCGCGGGCTTTCCGTTCTTTCCGGCTCGATAAACGAGGTATCCGCGGCCGGACCAAGAATCCGCGTTGGCGATGCCGCGCTCGTTCCAGGCGAACACGAGCAGGTTCCCTGAAACGGTGCCTGAAAGCTCGCCGGTCCGTCCACCCACGGCGCTATAGCTCCCGCTGGCCTTGTTGCCCTGGGTCAGGATGCGAAGGTGGATGTGGTACGGGCCCTGGTAGACGCCCTGCCACTCGGCGTTCGGTGGCATGGGCTCCGGCGCGGGCGCGCTCGCGAGCGTTTGATTCGAGGACGCTCCGCAACCCATCACCCCCGCTACCAACGACACTGCCACGAATCGAGCCGTAGACACCCTGGCAATTTGAGCCCGAAAACAGTTCATTGCAAGCGCGGAGAACGCAACCTTCGTTGCAGCGATCACGATGAGAGACGAGTGCGTGATCGGCACGCCCCTCTCGCGCATTAACCGTCCGGTGCAAGCTCTGACCCGCACGGTTGGATCCGTCGACCTTCCTCTCCTGCTGGCGGCGATCGGGGCCGTGCTGAGCGCGGGCTGTTCGAGCGCGCCGACCAACGTCCCCGGCGTCGCCACGGGCGCTGGTGGAAACGGTTCCAGCCTGCCGGGCGGCGGCTCCGGCGGCGCTAGCATCCCCGACGGCCCGCCTCCCCTGTTCGATGCAGCGCCGGTCGGTTGGGCTGCGGTCGCCGATCTCGGTCTGAACGGAACCACCGGCGGCGAAGGAGGTCCGGCGGTCGAAGTCTCCACGCTCGAAGACTTCGCTGCTCAGGTGGGCACGCCGGGTCCACGGGTGGTCTACCTGTCCGGCGTCGTCGGTGACGGCCGGCGCGTCACCATCCAATCGAACATCAGCGTGATCGGCCGAGGCGGCGCCGAGCTGCGCGGCGGCCTTCGCGTGGACGGCGGAAGCAACGTCATCATCCGCAATTTGAAGGTCGTCGGAAACAACTGCAGCGATTCCCCCACCGACTGTTCCGGCGGCGCCGACGCGATCGGCATCGGTGACGGGGCGCATCACGTGTGGATCGACCACTGTGACGTGTCGGATGGCTCCGACGGCAACCTCGACGTCAATCATCAGTCGGACTACATCACGATTTCCTGGACCAGGTTCTCGTACTCCGGGCAAAGGCCTGGAGGCCACCAGTTCTCGAACTTGATCGGCTCCAGCGACGACAGCCCGAGTGACGCCGGGCACTTACGGGTCACCTGGCACCACAACTGGTGGGCAGAGAACATCCACGAGCGCATGCCCCGCGTTCGCTACGGGCGCGTCCACCTGTTCAACAACCTGTATACGTCGAGCGGCAACGACTACTGCATCGGGCTCGGGTACTACGCGAACCTCCTCACCGAGAACAACGCCTTTTTCCAGGTGAAGGATCCGATCAACAGCACGAACTACTCGAACTCGCAGAGCGTCGTCATCTCCCACGGCAACCTGTACGTGGCGACGAGCGGCACGATCTCCGACAAGGGCTTTCCCGAAGAGGTCTTCGCTCCGCCGTACCCTTACGTGCTCGAGGCGGCGAACGACGTAGAAGCCCTGGTGAAGAACGGCGCCGGCACTTGCTCGCCGCCGCTCGTGTTCGGGACGACTCCCGCCCTTACCTGCGCGCGGTAGTTTTCGAGGTCGAGAGTAGCGCGCTCGGGCGCGCCACGACTTGTCCGATCGAGCCGTAAGCAGTGCTCGCCGCGTCGCGGTTCGTCAACGAGCGGATCGAAGCATTTCGCGACGATGCGCGCGTTGAATCTCGTCGAACCCGTGATCGAAGGAACCCGGACGCGCATTAACACATGCGTTCGGGTGCTCCATTCGGTGGTCGGCATTCCTCGCGCAGACAGCCAAGCTCCATGCCCAGGCCGAGCCAGCCGACAACCTGCATCGTCACCCTCCTCGCGCACCTGGCCGTGAGTTCGGCTGCTTGGGCCCAAGTGGGTCCGGAGCAGAACGGTGCGCAGGGCGCGGACAAGGGGCCCACTCTTTCGCCCGAAGACGTGGAGACGCATCCCGTCGAGAGCGCGGCGCTCGGATCCGCCGGAGAGCAAGTGCTGCCCGCCAGCGACGCGCCGCAAGCTCGCGGGAAGCCGCTGCAGGTGAGCGTGGGCCTCCCGCCGTCCGCGCTCGATCTCGGCAGCGAGGCCGACATCTTGGGCGTCCGAGACAGCCGCGAAATGGCGGCGATGCTCGATCGCTGGAGCTTCTCCATGAAGGGGTCGATCCGCATTCCGATGCGTATCGGCATAGGTCCGCGCAACGACGGCCAGGAGGGCACCGAGTTGCACGCGCTGCCGCGCATCGTGGGCCTCGGCTCGGGTGATTGGAACTACGTCGGCCTCGCCCCGAACGCCTCCGCGGGCCTCACCATCACCGTCGCGAACCCCGTGGTCTCGGGCACCATCATCATGGGCACGAGCCACCTCCAGGATCCGTCGTTCCCGGTCGTGGACGACGTCGGCTTCGATCAGGGCTACCTGACCTTCAAGTTCCCCGACGCGTTCGGGAACCGCGGCGGGATAGCTCTCATGGCGGGCATCTTCTCCGAGCGCTTCGGCACCTCGGGCCCGTACCAGAAGAGCTCGGGGTACTACTCGACGTACCTCTTCGGCAGAACACATCAAGCCGGCACGTCCATCACCTTCAACGTGGACGTGACCGACCAGCTCGAGCTCGTGCTCGAGACCGGCGCCGGAGCGAAGAGCGAGGTCGTCCCCTTCTTCGCCAACAGCTCGACGTTCCAGCAGGCCAACCTGCCCGCCGCCGACGAGGGGCCCCTCGAGTCGGACCTGTTCCCCGGACAGCAGTCGCAGCCCTACGGCTCGACCTTCGTGCACCATCACCACGGGGCGCTGCAGCTCGAGGACTACCTGCGCGTCGCGGGGCACTACATGTCTTCCTGGTCGCCGGACGACAACACGAATTTCGTCGGCGGCGGAGTCAGGCCCGCGCGCCTCACGGTCGTGGGCGGTGACGTGCACTACGACCGGGAGCTCTACAATCTCTATCTCGGCTACGCGCACCTCGACGCGAACAACGTCTACCCCCTCGCCGACGCGCTGCAGACGATCCACAGCGGCTCGGGACGCGCGCTCAAGCTCAACTACTTCGGCAACAAGGACCGCTACACGGGCCTCACCCCGTCGAACTTCTCCGGCACCGTCGACACCCTGCTCTGGCAGGCCATGCTGCGCGTCGCGCCGCTCATCGGCGATCCCTTCGGCAGCCGCGACCTCAACCTCGCGGTTTACGGCATGTACAACCACGCCGTCAGCCCGAAAGAGGATCTCGAGGATCCGACTTCGCTCGACATCGACGACGAGAAGCTGAAATTCGGCGCTGATCTCGATCTATCGCTCTTCAAGTTCATGTCGATCGGCGCGCGCGTCGATCGCGTGATCCCGCGCCTCGCCGACACCTCCGACGCGTACACCGCGATCTCTCCGCGGTTCAGCCTCTACACGAAGTGGAAGAGCAAGGAGCAGGTCATCGTGCAGTACACGCACTTCTTCCTCGGACCCAAGACGGTCCCCGGCTCACCGTACACCGACGAGTACTTCCATCCCGACCCCGACATGCTGGTGGTCATGGGCAGGATGTCGTTTTGAACATGACCACGCTATCGAGATCCTCGCTCCGTCTGCTCGCGCTTTCGTTGGCGCTCTCGCCAGCAACCGCGCTCGCGCAACAACCCGAGCCCGGGCAACCGGTCCCGCCCGCCGCGCCCGGCGCTCCTCCCGCGGCGCCGCCCGATCAGCCGGTGCCACCCGCCGCGACGGAAGCGCCCGATACGCCCGACACGGAGGGGCCCGAAGAGCCGTCCGCTGCTCCCGACGACGAGCCGGTGCCGGCAAGAGAGGTCGAGCTGAAGAGCGTCTTCCCGCCGCCCGTGAACCGGCCGCCGCCCCCGAAGCGCGAGAGCGCTCAGGCGGTCACCATCGGGACGCACCCGGCCGCGGTCGATTTCGGCGCCGAAGCCGACGTGGTGAGCTCGATCGGCCGCCCCAAGGCGCCTGCCGACAACCGCCGCTGGACCTACGCTCTGCGGGGCTTCTTGCGCGCGCCGATGCGCATCGGCATCGGCCCCGAGACGGGCAGCGAGGACGGGACGCAGCTCCACAGCCCACCCCGCATCGTCGGCTTCGGGTCGAACGAGTGGACCTACATCGGCGTGGCGCCGGGCGCGAAGGGTCAGCT
>JAEZYO010000861.1 GCA_023419055.1 Pseudomonadota bacterium
CCTCATGCCACCCCGAGCATAGCCGAGCTCGATTCGCGCCGCGCGGCTCGGCATCGTTTCCCCTCCCGCGACGCGCCTCGAGCGCGGCGCCGGGGAGGGGCGGCGCGCGCAGCCGCGAAAGCGGCGAGCACGCCGGGGGTGGGCAGCTAAATCCGCTCGACCTCGACCACGCCGCTCACCTTGCGGAGCGCCTTCATCACGCCCTTCAGCTGGTCGAGATCGCTACAGTGGAACGTGAAGATGTTGCGAGCCCGCCCGTCGTCACCGGCGCGACAGTTGGCCTCGCTGATGTTGATGCTCTGCGCGCTGAAGGTCTGGCTGACGGTCGCGAGGATGCCGGGCTTGTTCGTCGTGGTGACGCAGAGCTGGACCGGGCGATTGATCTTCGCCTTCGAGTCCCAGTTCACCTCCACGCGGCGCTCGAGGTCCATGTCGAACGCCTTCTGACACTCGCGGCGGTGCACGGTGACGCCGCGGCCGCGCGTGATGAAGCCGATGATGGCATCGCCCGGCAGCGGGTTACAGCAGCGCGCGTAGCGCACGAGCACGTTGTCGATGCCGCTCACCGTGATGCCGTTCTGGTCTCGGCCGGTGACCTTGCGGACGAACTGCTCGATCTTCGACTCGCGGAGCTGGGGCGGGGGCTCCTGGTTCGGGGCCTGGTGACGGATCACGTCGACCACGTCGCTCGAGTCGACCTTGCCGAAGCCGATGTTCAAAAGCAGCTCGTCGAGGCTCTGGAAGCTGAGATTGCCGATCACGCGCTGCACTTCGTTCTCCGTCTTGGAGAAGCGGGTGTAGCTCATGCCGGCGCCGCGCATCTCGCCCTCGAGGAGCTCACGGCCGAGGTTGATGCTCTTCTCGCGCTGCTCGGTGCGCAGCATGGCGCGAATGCGGGCGCGCGCGCGCGTCGTCACGCAGAACTCGAGCCAATCCTTGGTCGGCTGCGAGTGCGTGGAGGTCATGATCTCGATCACGTCGCCGCTCTGGAGCTTGTAGCGGAGCGGGACGATCTGCCCGTTGGCTCGGGCGCCGTGACAGTGCTCGCCGACCTCCGAGTGAATGGCGTACGCGAAATCGATGGGCGTCGAGCCGCGCGGCAAGACCCTGACGTCACCCTTCGGCGTGAAGACGTAGACCTCGTCTGGGAACAGGTCGATCTTGACGCTCTCGAGGAACTCGACCGGATCCTTCAGGTTGCGCTGGAAGTCGGCGAGCTCGCGCAGCCAGCCGAACTTCTCGGCGTCCTTGGGGTCGACGCCGCCCGAGCGCTTCTCCTTGTACTTCCAGTGCGCAGCGATGCCGTGCTCGGCGACCCGGTGCATCTCGTGCGTGCGGATCTGGATCTCGATGCGCTGGCGCCCGGGGCCAATCACCGTGGTGTGCAGCGATTGGTACATGTTGGGCTTGGGGAGCGCGATGTAATCCTTGAACCTGCCGGGGATGGGGGTCCAGCGCGAGTGCATCGCGCCGAGCGCGGCGTAGCAGTCCGCCACCGACTCCACGCAAATCCTGAAGGCCAGGATGTCGAACACCTGCTCGAACTCGCAGCCCTGCTCCTTCATCTTCCGATAAATGGAGTAGCTGTGCTTGGCCCGCCCCGTGACCTCCGCGGCAAAGCCCTGCTCGGCGAGGCGCGAGACCATGGTGCGACAGACGCTCTCGATGTAGCGCTCGCGATCCTTCTTGGTCTTGGCAAGCTTGCTCGAGAGCGTGCGGTACGCCTCGCCGTCGATGTACTTGAGGCTCAGATCCTCGAGCTCGCTCTTGATGCGCTGCATGCCGAGGCGGCCGGCGAGCGGCGCGTAGATCTCGAGCGTCTCGCGAGCGATGCGCTCCTGCGAGTCTGGGCTCATGTGCTCGAGGGTGCGCATGTTGTCGAGCCGGTCGCACAGCTTGACCAAGAGGACGCGCAGGTCCTGGGCCATGGCCACCACCATCTTGCGGAAGCTCTCCGCCTGGCGGTCGACCCGTGTATTGAAATTGATCTTGCCGAGCTTGGTGACCCCATCGACGATGGTCGACACCTCGCCCCCGAACTCGCGCTCGAGGTCGCTCGAGGTGACCTTCGTGTCCTCGAGCACGTCGTGCAACAACCCGGCACAGACGCTCGCCGTGTCCAGGCGGAGCTCGGTGATGATGCTCGCGACGCTGACCGGGTGGACGAAATAGGGCTCGCCACTCTTGCGGGTTTGCCCCCGGTGCGCCCGCTCCGAGTACAGGTAGGCCTTACGGACGAGATCCACGTCCGCGGCGGGGTAGTAGCTCTGGACCAGCTCTACGATGTTGTCTACGGCGAGCACGGTTTACGTTGTGGGTGAATCTGCGCGACTCACGGCCGACCAGTAACGTAACACCGCCCCGTTCTACCCGCAAAAGCGCCACGAACGAGCCCAAATGGGCTCGGCCGCATCACCCCGCGCGGTTTTCCGAGAGCTCCCCCTGCCCGCCCGGCACCCCTGGGTCGGCACGGCGGGAGCACCACTCCGCGAGGTCGCGGAGCGCTCGCTCGGCCATGACCTCGTACTTTGCCCGCTTCTTCAGCCGGGTCCCTTCGTAGGGCGCGAGGTGCGAAAACGTGATGTTCGAAGGCTGGTAGTCCTCGGGGTGGCGACTCAGGTGGGTGAGAAGGCCGCGGTGCGCGGTCGAGGTGGGCGGCAAGACAGTCTCGCGACCGGCCAGGCGATCGGCGATGAAGAGCGCACAGAGAAGTCCCGACGCCGCGCTCTCGACGTACCCCTCGACGCCGGTGATCTGTCCGGCGAAGTACAGGCCGGGCTCGCTCTTGAGCTCGAGCGTCTGCGTGAGGAGCTTCGGCGCGTTCAAGAAGGTGTTCCGATGCACCGCGCCGTAGCGGTAGAACTCCGCGTTCTCGAGCCCCGGGATCATCCTCAGGATGCGATCCTGCTCGCCCCAGGCCATGCGCGTCTGGAACCCGACCAGGTTGTAGGCGGTCCCGGCCTCGTCTTCCTGGCGCAGCTGCACGACCGCGTGGGGCCAGCGCCCGGTCTTCGGATCGGTGAGCCCGACCGGCTTCATCGGCCCGAACGCGAGCGTCTGCTCACCTCGCTCGGCCATGACCTCGATCGGGAGACACCCCTCGAAGTAGCGCACCTCTTCGAAGGCCTTCGGCTCGACCTTGCGCGCCGCACGCACGGCTTCGACGAAGGCTTTGTACTCGGCCTCCGTCATCGGGCAATTGAGGTACGCCTGCTGATCCGCTTCGTCCTCGCCCTTGCCCCAGCGCGACGCGCGGAAGACCTTGTCCATGTCGATGGACTCGGCGCTCACGATCGGCGCGATGGCGTCGTAGTAGGCGAGCGCGCCCTCGCCGACCTTTGCCTCGACCGCCTTGGCGAGAGCGTCGCCCGTGAGCGGGCCGGTGGCGATGATGGTCGGCCTCTCGCTCGGGATGGCCTCGACCACGCCGGGGCGCACCTCGATCAAAGGAGCTTCGCGCACCCAGGCGCTCACCTGCTCCGAGAACAGCTCGCGGTCGACCGCGAGCGCGCCGCCTGCCGGGACGCGCGTGCGATCGGCGGCCTTCATGACGAAGGAGCCGAGGCGTCGCATCTCTTCCTTGAGGAGACCGACCGCGTTCGAGAGCGCCGCCCCGCGAAACGAGTTCGAGCACACGAGCTCGCAGAGCTTGTCGCTGGTCTGCGCCGGCGTGCGGCTCACCGGCTTCTGCTCGAGCAGCGTGACGCGAACACCTCGAGAGGCGAGTTGGAGCGCGGCCTCGCACCCGGCGAGCCCGGCTCCGACGATGGTTACGGACTGGGACACGCGCCGTCCTTAGCAGGATGCGGCGAACCTGGCACCCACGATGGACGCCCGGGCCCGAGTCAGGGCGACGGCTGAGCCCGACCGCCCTTGCGCTTTGGCTTGCTCGCCTCGGTTTCCTCGGGCGGGGGTGCCTCGGGCGCGTCCGCGGCTGCCCCCGCGAGCTCCTCGCCCTCCTCGATGGGACGGCTGTACCCGCACTCCTTGTTCGGGCACATGAGCTTCGGGTTCTTGGCGCCGCCGCCGATGACGAGGAACGGGTGCTTGCAGAGCGGGCAGGGTTCGTCGACCGGCTTTTGCCAGACCTTGAAGTCGCAGTCCGGATACTTGGCGCAGCCGTAGAAGGAGCGCGCCCCCTTCTTCTTCGAGCGCACCTCGATGATGTCGCCGCCGCATTTCGGGCACGGCACGCCGAGCGGTACCGGCTTCGCGTTCTTGCACTCGGGGTAGCCGCTGCAGGACAAGAACTCGCCGTAGCGACCGCTCTTGATCACCATCGGCTTGCTGCACTTGTCGCAGATGAAGTCGGTGAGCTTGACCTCGGCGGGGCTCCCGTCCTTCGACATGTCACGAGTGAACTTGCACTTCGGGTAGTTCTCGCAGCCGAGGAAGTACCCGTTCTTGCTCCAGCGCTTGAGCAGCGTGCCGCCGTCTTCGGGGCACTTGTGCTCCGTCGGCTCGGGATCGGGCGTCCAGCGCTTCTGCTTCTTGGCGCGATCGAGCACCTCACGGAAGCGCTTGTAGAAGCGCGAGAGGAGCTCCGTGCGCTCGAGCTTGCCGGCCTGAACGTCGTCGAGCTCTTCCTCCATCTTCGCGGTGAAGGTCGGCTCCATGAAGTCGAGGCTGGTCGAGACCAGGCCGTCCACCACGGTCTTGCCGAGGTCGGTCGCCTTCATCTGTCCGCCGGGGAGCTTCTCGACGTAGTCGCGCGCCTGCACCTTGCTGATGATTTCGGCGTAGGTGCTCGGGCGGCCGATGCCCTTCTTCTCGAGCTCGCGCACGAGCGAGCCTTCGTTGAAGCGGGGCGGCGGCTGGGTGAACTTCTGATCGGTGACGACGCCGGGCGGCGCGACGACCGAGAGCACCTCGCCGTCCTTGAGCTCCGGCAAGAGGCCTTCGTCCTCGTCCGCAGGCTTGGCGGGCTTGGCCGCGACGGGAGCGGCGCCGTTCCCGCTGCCGTTGGAAGCCGCGCCAGCGCCTGGATCGCCGCCCTCACCCTCGTCTTCGCCGGCGAGCTCCTTGGGCCCGTCGTCGCCGAAGTCCTTGCTCGACTGGTACTGCTCGAGCCACCCGCTGAACTTCTGCACCTTGCCGCTCGCGCGGAGGCCGAGGGTCTTGTACGGGGAGTTCTTGTTGGTCGGCGTGGCCTGGATGTCGACGCCGGTCTGGTCGTAGATGGCCGGCGCCATCTGCGAAGCGAGGAAGCGATCCCAGACGAGCTTGTAGAGCTTGAACTGCTCGTCGGTGAGGTACTTCCGCACCTTCTCGGGCGTGAGCTCGAGCGACGTCGGACGGATCGCCTCGTGCGCTTCTTGAGCGTCCTTGCGCGACTTGAAGACGTTGGGCTTGGCAGGCAAAAACTTGTCGCCGTACGTCTTCTGGATGAAGTCACGCGCCTCGGCGACGGCGTCCGGGCTCACCCGCACGCTGTCGGTACGCATGTAAGTGATGAGACCGACGAGGCCGCCGTCCTTCTTGAGGTCGATGCCCTCGTAGAGCTTCTGCGCGATGCTCATCGTGCGCTTCGTCGTGAAGCGCAGGTAGGTGGTCGCGTCCTGCTGGATCTTGCTCGTGGTGTACGGCGCGGGCGCGTTCCTCTTCTGCTCGCGCTGAGTGATGCCGACGATCTTGTACGCCGCGCCCTCGAGCGCCTGGCGAACGCTGGCCGCGGTCTCGCCGTTCTTGACCTCGAGCTTTTCGCCGTCGGCCTTGGTGAGGCGGGCGGTGAAGGCCTGCGCGCTCTTGCCGCGGAGCGCGACCGAGACGTTCCAATACTCTTCGGGGATGAACGCTTCGATCTCGCGCTCGCGCTCGACGATGAGCCGCAGCGCGACGGACTGAACGCGGCCCGCCGAGAGCCCGAAGGCGAGCTTGTTCCAGACCAGGGCCGAGACGTCGTACCCCACGATGCGGTCGAGCACGCGCCGGGCGCGCTGAGCGTCGTAAAGGTGCTGATCGAGGTCGCGAGGATGCTCGATGCCTCGCTGCACCCCCTTCTTGGTGATCTCCTCGAACTCGACGCGTCTCACGTCGAGCTTCGGCCGGCCGAGCTCTTCCATGATGTGCCAGGCGATCGCCTCACCTTCACGGTCGGGGTCGGTCGCGAGCAGAAGCACGTCGGCCTTCTTGGCTTCGGTCCGGAGCTCTTGGAGAACCTTCGCCTTGGTCTCGATGACCTCGTACGTCTCCTTGAAGCCGTCCTCGACGTCGATACCCATCTTCTTGGGTAGATCTTTGATGTGGCCTTTACTGGCCATCACCTCGTAGCCGGCCCCCAAGTACTTCTTGATGGTCTTGGCCTTGGC
>JAEZYO010000540.1 GCA_023419055.1 Pseudomonadota bacterium
CCTCCGCGAGCGCCAGCAGCCCAACGGCAAACCCCATCAACGGGCACGAGGTCCTCTACACTTACAAGGACGACCTGCAATACGCGTGCATCTTCCCCCTGAACGAGCCGCGCGACTGTTCGAATCCCGCGCTCCTTTCCTGCCCTTGCTCGGATACCCAGGTCACAGATAACTCCCCCATTTGCCAGCCGCCCGGGGGCGGCGCCGCGGGGACCATGCAGTACTACGCCAAGGTCTACCCCTCCCCGCGCCATCTCGATCTCCTGAAGCGCCTCGGCGACAACGCGGTCGTCGCCTCTGCCTGTCCGAAGGTCGTGGACGGTGACAAGAGCGACCCGAGCTACGGATACAACCCGGTCGTCCGCGCCTTGGTCGATCAAACCCGGGTGCTCTTGGGAGGCAACTGAGCCTCCCTCACGGCTCGGGGATCGGCGTTCCGGCGCTCGCGCTGCTCTCGTAACAAGCCTCCACGAGCGCCATGGTGCGGATCGCGTCGTCCACGCGCGTGAAGAGCACCTGGTCCTCGCCCGCGACGTAGCGCTGAAGGTTCGACATGGTGCCCGCGAACGCGTCGGGAAACCACGAGCCTTCGATCGGGATCGCCTTCCAATCTCCATTCCGCTCACAGAGCTCGAGCGTGTCGGGGCGACCGCGGGGGTAGCCCAGGTTCACGCCCATGCTCGCGACGAGCGCACCCCGAGTGCCCTCCACCTTGAGCTCGCTCATGGCGTGACGTTCGCCGTAAGGATGCGAGTGAAAGACGCTGAGACAGACGCGTCGCTCGGCGCCGTAGTCGAGGATGGTCGCGCTGCGCACGTCTCCGTAGTCGGGAAGCGAGGGGTGCCGCGCCACCCGGCAGTACACGCTCGTAGGGTCTCCCAGCAGCGAGCGAATCACATCGAGGTAGTGGATGGAGTGATAGAGCACCTCGTGGCGAGGCAGGCCCTCCAAGAACGGCCAGAGCTGCCAAGGCGTGTAGGTGTTCACCCTCACCTCCACGTCGACCACGTCGCCGATGAGCCCGCGCGCGAGCGCGTCGCGCACGGCGAGCATGTTCGGACTGAACCTGAGCTGGAAGTTGACGGCCGCCGTGAGCCGCTTCTCGCGACAAGTCGAGACGATCGCTCGAGCCTCCGTCAGCGTTTCACCGAGCGGCTTCTGGATCAGCACCACGGCCTCGTCGGGTAAAGCGCGCAGCACTTCCAGAGTGGCGCGCGCCGGCACTGCGAGGTCGAAGATCGCGTCGGCCCGCGCCGCCTCCGCCAGGCTCGAAAATGCTCTAGAACTCGTGAGCTCCGCCACGCTGGCGCTCGCTCGGCGGTCGAGATCGAAGCAACCAGCGACCGGGATCCCTGCGCTCCGATACGCCGGAACGTGCGCGTTTCGGACGATGCCGCCCGCGCCCAAGAACACTACGGCGCGCGGTGACGAGGGTCGCGGCCAGAGCTTTTCGAGCGCGGGCGAAGCGGGCATCGCCACCTTGATATCACCGAAGCAGAGTCACTAAGGTACGCCGACCATGTTCGACCTGAAGGGAAAAGTAGCCGTGGTGACCGGCGCGGCGAGTGGTATCGGTCACAGCATCGCGGAGCTCTTCGCCGAGCGCGGAGCGAAGCTCGCGGTCCTCGATCGAGACGAGGCGGGACTCTCGAAGCTCGTCGAGGGCCTGGTCGAGCGCGGGTTCGGCGCTGCTGCCGTAAGCTGCGACGTGGCGTCGCTCGACGACGTCGGCCGCGCCTTCGAGCGCGTGAAGGCGACCTTCGGCCGCGTCGACATCCTGGTCAACAGCGCGGGAGTCGCGCACGTCGGGAACCTACTCGGCACCGACGAGGCGACGCTCGACCGGCTCTACGCTGTGAACGTGAAGGGCGTCTACGCCTGCTCGCGCTACGCGGTCCAGAGCATGCTCGAAAGCGGCGGCGGAGTGATCTTGAATTTGGCGTCCATCGCGTCCCTGATCGGCCTCGAGGATCGCTTCGCGTACTCCATGACCAAGGGAGCGGTGCTTTCCATGACCCGCTCGATCGCGGTCGATTACGTGCACCAGAACATCCGCTGCAACTGCATCTGTCCGGCCCGCATTCACACCCCCTTCGTCGACGGCTTCCTCGCCAAGAACTACCCGGGTCGCGAGCACGAGAAATTCGAGGAGCTCAGCCGCTACCAACCGATCGGCCGCATGGGCAAACCCGAGGAGGTCGCCGCGCTCGCCCTCTATCTCTGCTCGGATGAATCCGCCTTCGTGACCGGCGCTGCGTTCCCGCTCGACGGCGGAGTCACCGCCCAGTGAGCGCTCCTTCGAGGCCGTACCAACGAGCGGCGTTGCCGCCGAGAACCGCGGCGCGCTCGCCGGCGCTCAGGCGCTCCACGAAGCCTCGAACGATCGAAGCAACGCTCGAATAGCTGGCCGCCAAGAGACAAACCGGCCAGTCAGAGCCGAACAGCAGACGCTCTGGGCCGAATGCGTCGAGAGCGATTTCCAAGTACGGCAGCAGATCCTCGCGAGAGAAAGCGCGCCAGTCCGCTTCCGTCACGAGGCCGGAGAGCTTGCAGGAAACATTCGGAAAGCGAGCGAGCCGGCGCAGCGCGCTCGCCCACGGCTCGATTTGTCGGTCTCGGATGAAAGGTTTCGCCACGTGGTCGAGGACGAAGCGCTGATTCGGCAGTCGAGCGACGAGCGCCTCGGCGTTCGCGAGGTGACGTGGAAAGATCAAGAGATCGTAGACGAGCCCGCGCTCCTCTAACGCGGTAAGGCCGCGCACGAAGCTTTCACGCAACATGAAAGCGTCGTCCGCTTCGGCTTGCAGGATGTGACGGATGCCGACGAGCTCACCGTCGAAGCGCGCGAGATCGTCGCGCACGCTCGGTGAGCACAGGTCTACCCAGCCGACGACACCGAGGATCCCCGGAGAGTTCCGGCGGAGCTCGATCAACCACTCCGTCTCCGCAAGAGTTTGGCGAGCCTGCACGGCGATACCACCGAGCACACCGTTCGCGTGAAACTCCTCAAGCAGATGACTGGGGAGGTAGTCACGCCGTAACGCGCCCATCCCTTCATTGATCCAGCCGTACTCTCCGGCGTCGTAACGCCACAGGTGAAAGTGAGCGTCGATCATGAAGGGGCCCGCGCTCGAGTCCATCGTTGCTCGAATCATCATCGCGGAGCCGGGTGCATCGTGCACGACGCGCGGCGAAGATTCTTCTTCGGGCACACGAGCGCGCCCCGCTCGTGCGGTCCGTCGATGGAACCGCAGCGCCGCTTGATGACGGGAACTGACGCCCGAGGGCGTCACGACCACTCGGATGCCCCTAAATAGTTCGATATTTCGCGGGGATCCGAAGCAAGCAAAAATCTAGTGCCATAGAAAACGTTCCGCATTATAGTGTCACTGGAAGACGCGCGAAGCATCAACAGCGCGAACGGAGGCACCCTTGCCGATTGAAGTACCGAGCGTGCGGATACTCATCGTCGACGACGACAAAGCGATCTGCGACTACATGCAGACGCTCCTCGAAAAAGACGGATTCATCGTCAAAGCGTTGAGCGACCCGACGCTTGTCGAGGACGAAGTGCGCCAGGGGGACTACCACGTCCTCATCCTCGACCTGATGATGCCGAAGCTCGACGGCATCGAGGTGTTGAAGCGCGTGCGCGCGATCGACACCGACGTGGCGGTGATCATCTTCACCGCGCACCCGAACCTCGATACGGCGATCGCTTCGATGAAGCTCGACGCGGTCGACTACATCAAGAAGCCGTTCAACGTGGACGAGTTCCGCGAGGTCCTCTCGCGGGTGATGAAGAAGAAGGGTCTGGCTCGCACCCCGGAGGAGCAGCTTCACAAGATCATCGGCGACACGATCCGCACGATGCGCAAAGAGAAGGAGCTGACGCTCAAGCAGATGAGCCGCCGCACCGGCCTCAGCATCTCGCTGCTTTCACAGATCGAGCGCGCGGAATCGAGCCCGTCGATCTCGAGCCTCTACAAGATCGCGGTCGCCCTCGACTCGAAGATCCAGGATCTGTTCGGCAACAACTGAGTCGCCGAGCCGAGTGCATGGGAAAGGCCTTCGACGCCGCGTCGAAGGTCTTCCCCGTCGCCCGGCCCCAGCGCTCCGTTGTCTTCCCTGGCTCGCCGCCTGACGGCTCGCGTCGCACCGCGTGCGAGCGAACCGTGCAGGGAGCTGATTGTTGGTGCCGAAGCCCAGACTTGAACTGGGGACACCACGCTTATGAAGCGCGTGCTCTAACCAACTGAGCTACTTCGGCGTTTGGGGCCCGGGAATATGGGCGGCCGCCTCGGGTCCTGTCAAGCCACGAGAGCACGAGCGGGGTGGTTTTTACCGGCTTCACGGCTCGCTTCGACCACCCGGGCCGCGACCTTCTCGGCCGACCACGGGGTTCAACGAGTCCCAGCTCATTTTCACCACGGCTTCCGGGCCCAAGGCTTCCGGCAAGGGGTCGAAAGTTCCGACGCGCCAGACTCGGCTCACCACGTTGCGGTCGTACTCGGCGATCCCGCTCGGGCGCACGACGCGCACCGCCGCGATGCGCCCGCTCCCGAGGACCCTCATCTCGAACACCACGAGGCCGCTCCTGCCCTCGCGGATGGCCCAGTCCGGGAACGAGCCGCGGAGGGCCTGCGACAGCCGCGCGACCAGCGCTCGATAGTACCCTTGCAGGCGCGGATCGAGCGAACGCTCGGAACCTGGACCGGCTCCCGAGCCTTGAGCGGAGCTCGTCGAGCCGGCTCCGGAGGCCCCCTCCGAGCCCGGGACGCCAGGCGCGGGAGTCCCGCCAGGTCCGGGTCCCGGCGAACCGCCGGCGGTGCTCGCCTGAATGAGGGAGCTCACGCGCGCCGCGACCTCCTGGTCGCTGTCGACGTCGTCGGCGTTCGGTCCTCGTGAGCGCGCGGCGCTGCTCGGCCGCGCCCGGGCCACCCAGGGTCGGGCCGAGAGGAGCCGCCCGCCGCTCGCCTGGGCACGTGAGCTCTCCGCGGCTCCGCCCGCCCGCTGCTCGGTGCTGCCCGTCACCCGCGAGACCGGTGAGGCGGCCTCGGTCTCCGCCGTGGCGCCCTCGGCGCCGGCGCGGGGGAGCACGAGCGGGCTCTCCGCCAGCGGCGAGCGCCCTGGAACTCCACCCGCGAACTTGAAGCGACCCGCCGCTTCGCCGTCCGCGACCAACGTGAGCTCACCCGGAAGAGTGAGGGCGTGACGCGCGTCGGTGCTCGCCCGGCGCGCGGCCGTGCGCTCCCGGAAGACCTGGCTCTCCGTGAGGTGATTGAGCGGTGCGCGATCCAGGGTGATCCCGTCGGAGGAGCTCGACAGGTTGATCGCCGGAGCGTCGGCTTCGGCGCCTCCTCGGCCGCGGCGG
>JAEZYO010000950.1 GCA_023419055.1 Pseudomonadota bacterium
TTCCCACAGCACGATGCCGACGGCGAAGAGATCGGTCTGCGGGCTCGGGGGCTGACCCTGGATGAGCTCCGGCGCGAGATAGCGTACCTTGCCCTTGACCACGTTCGGCCGCGTGATGCGGCCGCGATCCATGGCGCGCGCCATTCCAAAGTCCGCAAGCTTCGTCACCCCGAGCTCGTCGAGCAGAATGTTCGGCGGCGTCACGTCTCGATGAAGGACGGGGGACGGCTGACCTGCCGCGTCACGCCTGCTGTGCGCGGCGTCGAGCGCGCGCAGCACTTCGATGCCGATCGCGGCCACGAGCTCCCACGGCGTCTCTTTGCGTCCCACGCGGTGCGCTTCGACCCAGTTGCCGAGGTGTAACCCTTCGACCAGCTCGGTCACGAGGAAGTAGTCACCGTGTTCGTCGACGCCGAAGTCGAGCACCGAGACGATGTTCGGATGACGCACGAGCGAGCCGACGCGCGCCTCTTCCACGAACATGGCCTCGATTTCGCCCGTCCCGCGCAGGGACGGTTCGATGCGCTTGATCGCTACCGGCCGGCTGAAACCCTGGGAGCCGCGCGCCTCGGCTCTCCAGACCACGGCCATGCCGCCTTGTCCGAGCGGAACGACCAGGTGGTAGCGGCCCGCGATGACTCGGCCAGGTGCGTCATAAAGAGTGGTCACTGATTCGGCTTTCCCGGGCGAAGCTGATCGAGCACCCGCTTGGCGGCTCGCACCGCGCCTTGATGGGCCGCGGCGTAGTCTTCACTCTTACACCAAACCCTGAGTTGCCAATTCACGGCAGGCGCGCCGGGCGCTCCGAGATCGCTGAGATAGGCCTCGGGCAGGGGCTCGGAGAGGGCTTGCGGGAGCTTTCCGAGGGCTTCCTCGAACGCTTGCCGCGCGGCGTCGAGGTCGGTTTCGAGCGGGGTCGAGACGGCGAGCTCGACGCGGCGGGTGCGGTAGTAGCTCAGGTTCTCGAGCACCTGATTGAAGATCGAGGCGTTCGGCACGGAGATCTTGCGGTTGTCCGGCGTGGTCAGGCGTGTAGTGAAAAGCTCGAGCTCGTTCACGACGCCCAGCTGATTGGCGACCCGGATGGTGTCTCCAATCTTGAACGGCCGGAACAGGAGCAGCATGACACCCGCCGCGAAGTTGCTGAGCGTGTTTTGGAAGGCCAGGCCGATGGCGACGCCCGCCGCACCGATCACCGCCGCGAAGGTGGTGGTCTGGAATCCCACCGCGCCGAGGCACGCCACGAACGCGCCGAGGATGATGGCGTACCGAAGGAAGGCGGCCAGGAACCCGATCAGGGTCGCGTCGAGCTGCGTCTTGCGCAGGCCGCGGTCGGCCGCGCGCGACAACCAGCCGGCAATCATCCAGGCGATCGCGAACGCGATGAGGACGCCGCCGGCCCGCACCAGGAACACGGCGCCCCTCTGCACGAGGAGGGCGAACAGCTTCTCGGTCTCCATGGGCGGGCTTCCCCGGGCGTATCGCGGCAGTTCCAAACACGTCAAGCGACTGCCCGGCCCGAGCGCGGAACGAGCAGATTTCCCGCAGCGGGCTTCGTCCATCGCGTCGTGTCCGAAGCTTTCGCCCGAGCCTCGGGATGGACTCACCCGGTGGGTGGAAGGCGGACGCGCTTCCCGCATCCCGAGCCCCAGGTGTCACACCCTTCATGCCACGGCGCCTGAAAAAATCGCGGCGGGTTGCTCTGCGAGCTCCGACGACGAGACGGCGCTCGTCCGTTGCATGTTGCCTCGCGGACGCGCAAAATGGGCGCTACTTCGCGATGCATTATCCGAGCTCGGCTGGTGTGAGGCTGTCCGTTCTGGCGCTGGCGTTTGTAACCCTTTGGGCTTGTGAAGGCGCCGACAACGCCGATCTCTTCAGCTCTCACTCCGGCGCTGAGGGCGGAACCTCGGCCGGAATGGGCGGCAGCGCCTTCGCCGGAAGCTCGAGCTCCGCGGGCGGCGCGGGTAGCGGCAGTACCGCGGGCGGGGCAGGCGGAACCAGCGGCGGCGCGTCGGGCGGCAATGGTGGCACGGCCGGAACGAGCGATGGCTCGGGCGGCAGCACTGGGGGGCAGAGCGGCGGAACCGGCGGCGGAACCGGCGGCGGCGACGGCGGTGACTCGGGCGCGGGCTCGATGGGCGGCGAGGCAGGCGCCAACGGTGGCGAGGGCGGGGTGCCGGAACCCATAGGCGGCGCAGGCGGTGCAGGCGGCGAAAGCGGAACCGGCTGCGACCACGCTGAGGTCTGCGACGGCCGGGACAACGACTGCAACGGCTCCATCGATCCACCAGGGACTTGCCCCGCGGGGTGTAAGGGCGTCGCCGAGCCCGAGACGGGTCACGGCTACATGGTGTGCAAGGTCAGCTCGCTCGCGGACAATTCCTGGGCGCAAGCGCAGGAACGCTGCCAACAGGAGAGCCCCGACATGCACCTGGCGTGGATCGAGACCCCGGCCGAAAACGAGTTCTTGCGGGATGCGGCCGACGAGCTCCTCGACACGGAGGTGTGGATCGGCGCGACCGACCTCGATCAAGAGGGGTCGTGGTACTGGCACCCGGGAGGCATCCAGCTCTGGGACCAGAGCGCGAACGACGGCAAGGGCGCGCCGGTCAATGATCAAAATCCTCAGTGGAAGGCCGGACAGCCCAACAACCTGTCCACCATCGAGCCGGAGGGCGAAGACTGCGCGGTCCTTTCGGGTGATGGAACCTGGAACGACTATCGCTGCAACATCACCACGGTCGAAGGCTTCATCTGCGAGCACGAAGACTGACGTGGCGGCCAAGACGAGCGCCGGACTCTTGGTCTATCGGCTGACGGGCGAGCGCTTGCAGGTTCTGCTCGTCCACCCGGGCGGCCCCTTCTTCAAGAAGCGCGACCTTGGCAGCTGGAGCATCCCGAAGGGAGAAATTTCGTCGGGAGAGGAGCCACTCGCGGCAGCCTGCCGCGAGCTCACGGAAGAGACCGGCTTCGTGAGCGTGGGCCCCTACGAGCCGCTCGGCAGCGTCACGCAGCGTGGCGGCAAGCACGTCGTCGCATTCGCGTGCCAGGGAGACTTCGACGTCGGCGCGCTCGTCAGCAACGAGTTCGAGCTCGAGTGGCCACCCCGTTCCGGCAAGAAGGCGATGTTCCCGGAGGTGGATCGCGGCGAGTACTTCGAGCTCGAGACAGCGCGGACGAAGATCAACCCCGCTCAGGCCGCGTTCTTGAACCGGCTCGAGGAGCTCGTGCAGAAGTCAGCGGGTCGGGGGTAGCGGCTCGCCTTTCGAGCCGTCGGCTTTCTTGTCGCCCTTCCGCGCTCCGACGACGAGCGCGAGCACGAAGCCAATCACTCCCCCGACGCCTGCGGCGTAGATCTCGAAGCGCGCGAAGCTACCGAGCGCCGAGCGCACCGCGGGGCCGCACGAGAGCGTTTCCTGACCCGGAGCCTCGTATCGCCAGGCGATGAAGCCGGGACCGAGCACGATCGCCGCCGCCAGCGCCAGGGCGGCGCCGAACGCCGCCAGGCCGAGCCATCCCTTCAAGCGCTCCATCAGCACGAGCGGAAGCTAGACGACTCGGCCCAGGGTGGCAACGGGGCCGGGCTTCGGGGGAAGCCGCGCGGCGCGGGCCCTACTTGACCTCGTACACCTCGACGGCGTTTTCCATGAAGCGCGGGACGAGCACGCGATTTCGCTTGGTGTCGTAGCCGATATCTGCCGGTGACGAGACGTTCGCGATCGCGACCTCGAACTTGTCGTTCAGCTTGCCGGAGTAGACGGCGGACGCCTTCCAGCTCGTGACGAAGAGCTTGTCACCCGCGGCGATGATGCCGTCGAGGCCTCCCTCCGGGAGCTTCGTGATGTCCTGGCGCGCGCCCTTGTCGTCGATGCGATACACCTCGTTGCTGTTGAAGGTGTCCACGAGGAGCCCCTTGTCCGTCCAGACGAGCCCGTTCGGGCCGCCGAGATCCTTGGACTTGATGAGCGGCTTGAGCTTGCCCTTGTCGATGACGTAGACGGCGTCCGTCCCCGTGGGGTCGAAGCCGTTCGCGCCCGGCTTGATGCCCGAGTCGGCCACGAAGATCCGACCGTCGGGCGAAGACGCGATGTCGTTCAGGAAGGTGGCGCCCGGCACGACGATTTCACCTTTGGCGGCGCCCGTCTTCGCGTCGAACTTGCGGACCGTGCTGACGTCGCTGACGTAGAGGATGCCG
Source organism: Pseudomonadota bacterium (assembly GCA_023419055.1). The sequence continues at coordinate 4,199 of JAEZYO010000950.1, forward strand.
CCCACGATGGCCATGCCCTTCGGGGCGTTGAGCTTCACGTCGTTGACGCCGCCGGCGATGAACTTCGCTTTGACGACCTTACCGTCGGGCGAAAGCTCGGTGATGTAGCCGTTGTTGTCGAGATCGGTCGGCTTGCCGTTGATGTTCGAGACGAGGTAGCGATCGCTCGCCTCGTCGTAGAGCACGCTCTCCGGAGTGGCGATGCCCTCGGTGTAGCGCACGACCGGAGTGGGTCCGGCTTCCTTGGGCGGCTCGGGCGCGGGGGCCTCGGCGGTGGTCGCTGCCGGGGGCGGGGGCGTGACGGCAACCGGCGGAGCGGTTTCTGCCGGAGTGGGAGCGGGGGCGGGCTCGGCCGGCGGCTGTGAGCCACCGCACGCCGAGACCAGGAGCAGTAGAGGAAGAAGTCGCTTTGCCATGCCGCGAACTACGCTTCAGGCTGGCGAGAGAGTCAATGCGGAAACCCGGTTCGAATCGTGCGGAAATCATGCCGTTCGGCAGGCCTCTTGCCGCGTAGAATTCCGCACGTCCGTACGTCGGTCGAGAACGCGCCTCGCTTGAATCGCTGTCGCTCTCGGAAGCGCGGCCGCGCCGGCTCCGAGCGTGCAACGGTCGCGGCTTCGACGCGCTCTCACCCTCGCACGACAGGCGCGCCGACGACGAAAGCGCGTCGAGAAGGCCGCTTCTCTGCCCCGTCCGGCCGCTCGATTGCGCGCCCGGGGAATTTCGACAATCGTCGCCGGATGTCTTCGCGCCTCCAGGCCGTCGTTCTCTTACAAGTTGCGGTTGCGTGTGCGAGCACGGGCCCGAGCGCCCCTGTCGCAGGGGATCCCGTCGCGGTGCCCGCGCCGACGACGGACCCAGTGGAGGCGCCGGTCGCCGCCGCTCCCGTGCGCCAGGAGCAGCCGACTTCGGAGAAGTTGCCGATCGACGCGGATGACATCGTGTGGGGTTCGGCCACGGCACCCGTCACGTTGGTCGAGTTCACGGACGTCCAATGCCCGTTCTGCGCTCGCGTCAAACCGACGATCGCGACCCTGATGCGAGACTACGGACGCGACAAGCTCCGCATCGTCGTCAAGCACAACCCGCTTTCGTTCCACGACCGCGCGCTCGAGGCTGCGCGCTTCGCTCAGGCGGTGACCGATCTGGGAGGGCCCGACGCAGGGCTCGAGTTCATGCAGCGCGCCTTCGTGGCCCAACGCGAGCTCGATCGGCCACGCTTGGCAGAGTACGCGCGCGAGCTCGGCCTCGACCCCGCGCGCGTGGAGGCCCGCGCAGACTCCCCGGAGGTGGCGAGCGCCGTCGATCGCGACATGGCGCTCGCGAAGCAAGTGGGGGCTACCGGTACGCCCGCCTTCTTCGCCAACGGAGTGAAGATCTCGGGTGCACAGCCGCTAGACGTCTTCCGCGAGAGGCTCGACGCAGAGCTCGACAAGGCCGCCGAGCTTACTCGCAACGGAACCCCTGCCGAGAAAGTCTTCCCCACGCTCGTGGCGCGCAACTGGGACGACCCCCCGCCGCCCTCGAAGGCCGCGCCGCCCGCCGAGGCCGACCTCAGCGTCTGGAAGGTGCCGACCGCGGGGGCCGCCGCGCGAGGAGCGCAGAAGCCGCTCGTCACGATCGTGGAGTTTACGGACTATCAGTGCCCCTTCTGCAAGCGCGCCGAGGCGACGATGCAGGAGCTCCTCGACCGCTACCCGGACGACGTCAGGCTCGTGATCCGGCACAACGCGCTCCCGTTTCACCAGCGCGCCCGCGCCGCGGCCACGCTCGCGATCGAGGCGCGCGCGCAGCGCGGTGACGCGATGTTCTTCAAGGTGGCCGCGCGGCTGTTCGAGTCAGCGCCCAACTTGGAAGAGCCCGTGCTCCTCGAGATCGCGCGCGAGTTCAAGCTGAACGAAGCGCGCGTCAAGGCCGCGCTCGCCAAAGGTACTCACGACCGCGTGATCGACGCCGACATGGAGCTCGCCTCGGACTTCCAGGCGCGGGGCGTCCCTCATTTCTTCATCAACGGCGTCAGGCTCTCCGGCGCGCAGCCGATCGAGAAGTTCGTCGAGGCGGTCGAGCGGGAGCGTGAGAAGGCGAAGGCGCTCGTCGCGCAAGGCACCCCTCGGTCCAAGATCTACGCCGAAATCATGAAGACCGCTCGCGAGCCGGCGCTCCCGGAGCAGAAGGTCATCGCCATCCCCTCGGACAGCCCGAGCCGCGGCCCCGCGAAGGCGCCCGTGGTGATCCAGATCTTCAGCGATTTTCAGTGTCCGTTCTGCAAGCGCGTGGAAGCGACGCTGGCCGACCTCGATCGCAAGTACCCGGGCCAGATCCGCTGGGTTTTCCGCAACCTTCCGCTGTCGTTCCACAAGCAGGCGCGCCCCGCCGCGCGAGCTGCGCTCGAGGCCAGAGCGCAGCGGGGTGAGCAAGCCTTCTGGACGATGCACGATCGCCTGTTCGCCGCGCAGGAGGTCGAGGGCGGTCTCAGCGACGAGAACATCCTCGTCATCGCCGAGGACATGGGCCTCGACATGGATCGCTTTCGGGCTGCGCTCGAGAACGGCACGCACGACGCGGCGATCGAGCGCGACGCGAGCGCCGCCGATCAGGCGGGCATCAACGGCACGCCGGGCTTTCTGATCAACGACTTCTACCTGAGCGGAGCGCAGCCCCTCCCCGCGTTCGAGAAGCTCGTGAAGCTCGCGAAGGCGCAGAAGAACAAGAAGCCCGCGCCCGCGGTCAAGCAGCCCTTGTGACGTTCACTGCCGCGAGCGGTTCTTCAGCTTGCGAGCCTCGCTCGGGGTGCGCGGAGAGCCCGCGCCGTTCCGAACGCGAGCCGAGGCCGCGAGGAGCGCAGGCCGGAGTGGCACGTCTGCGGCGATGATCTCGCCCAGGCGTTGGGCGGCGGCGTCGGCCTTCGCCCAGGCGGCGGAGTGCCCCAGGCTCGGAACGGGAGAGCGCCGCGCGAGCTCGAGCGCGGCGGCGAGCTCGCGTCCGATGCTCTCGAGCTCCGCCAGCTCGTCGACGGGGCGCCGCGCCGACTTCCACGCGGAATAGAGCGCCCGCACGACGCCGAGCAGGTCTCGCGCGGCTTCGACCGGGAAGGCGGCGTCTCGCGAGGGCGGCACCCTCCCAACCTTCGCGAGCCCGAGCCCGGGCGCAAGCCCGGAGCTCGGGGCGTGGAGGTTTCCTCGGGAGTCTCAATTTGCGATCACTGGTGCGCCATGATGGTCCGCATCTCGGCGTCCTCATCGCGGATCGATCGGCCCGACACGTCGACGGTGGCGCTCCGGATCTCGCCCGTGAACTCGAAGGGGGAATCGTACGCGCTCGTGACCGGCGCGCCTTCATCGCGTCCGACCGCGACGCCGCCGGCGAGACCGAGCACCAGGGGGATGGTGTACGGGAATAGGCTTTCTCCGACGAGCCTGCCGTTCACGTAGAGCCGAGCCTTGCCCGGCGAGCCCCTGCCTCGCGCGATGTCGGGCTCACCCGTCGGCTCGAACTCGTAGCGAAGAGAGAGTTTGCCGGAGGGTAGCGTGCCCTTCGACTCGACGCTGAATCGCTCGGCCGCGACGTAGTTGTAGTCGTAGTGGAGCTTCCGATCCTTGACGTAGAAGCTGTAGCCGCCGTCCACGCCGCCTTGTGAGACGAGCACACCCTCCGCGCCGTCGTCGGGGATTTCGACCTCGACCGTGATGCTGTGAGGGCGATTCAGGAGGTGAGGGGCCTGTCCGTCAGGGACCACCTGAGTGCCGGGATAGTAGACGTATCGCTCGCGGTGCTCGGTGAGTTGCGGTCGAGGCTCGGCGAGCCGCAGCGTGCCGCGCCCGTCGATCGGGAGCACGTTGTATTTTCCCGCCTCGGCGTACCAGAGGGAGATCATCTCGATCAGTCGATCGCGATTCTCGGCCGCGACGTTCTTGGTCTCCGCGGGATCGCTTTCGAGGTGGTAGAGCTCCCAGCCGGTCGCGTCGAGCTTCTTCAGATCCTCGGCAGTGAGCGGCGTTCCGAAGCCGCGCCCTTCTGAAAAGGAGTGGCCGGGCCAGGGGCAAACGGCTCGCCAGCCCTCGTGATAGAGCGAGCGGTGCCCGAACATTTCGAAGTACTGGGTGACCCGCCTGCTCGGCGCCGCGCCGTCGTCGAACGTGTGCGCGAAGCTCGCTCCCTCGATCGGCGCCTGCGTCACCCCTCGGATCTGTTGCGGCGGTGCGAGCTTCAGGCAGTCGAGCACCGTGGGCAAGAGATCGATGGCGTGGATGAATTGAGCGCGGATTTCACCGCGCGCCTCGATGCCGGCCGGCCAGTGCACGATGAAGGGATCGCTCGTGCCGCCCCGATACGTCTCGCGCTTCCAGCGCCGGAACGGCGTGTTGCCCGCGTTGGTCCAACCCCACGGGTAGTGGTTGAAATACTTCGGGCCGCCGATCTCGTCGATGGCGGCGAGGTTCTGCTCGAGCGAGTCGGGGACGTTGTTGAAGAACTTGTTTTCGTTGACGGAGCCGCTGATGCCGCCCTCGGCGCTCGCTCCGTTGTCCGAGATCAGCATGACGACGGTGTTCTCGAGCTCCCCGAGCTGCTCGACGAAGTCGAGCAGGCGCCCGATGTGATGGTCGGTGTGCTCGAGGAAGCCGGCGAACACCTCCATCATGCGCGCATACAGCCTGCGCTCGTCAGCAGGCAGCTCTTCCCACTCGGGCACGTCGGGATCGTGCTCGGAGAGTTGCGTCCCTGGGGGCAAGAGCCCCATCTCGAGCTGCCGCCGAAACGTCTCCTGCCGGTAGCGGTCCCAGCCCGCGTCGAACTTGCCTCGGTACTTGTCCGACCACTCCTTCGGCACGTGGTGGGGCGCGTGCATGGCGCCGGGCGCGAAGTACAGAAAGAACGGCTTTTCGGGGGCCACCTGCTTGGTATCGGCGATGAAGGCGATCGCGCGATCGACCAGGTCCTCGGTCAGGTGATAGCCCTGCTCCGGGGTCTTGGGCTGAGCCGTCTGGTGATTGTCGTAAACCAAGTCCGGGTAGTACTGGTGCGTGTCGCCACTCAAGAAGCCGTAGTAGCGATCGAAGCCGCGACCGAGGGGCCAGCGATCGTACGGTCCAGCGGCGCTGATCTCTTGCGCCGGCGTCAAGTGCCACTTGCCTATCGCCAGCGTCGTATAGGCGTGCTGGCGCAAGATCTCCGAGAGAAAGCCGTTCTCGAACGGAATGATGCCGTTGTATCCGGGGAAGCCGGTCGCCGCCTCGGTGATGCACGCCATGTTGTTCGAGTGGTGGTTCCTGCCGGTCAGCAAGCACGAGCGCGTCGGCGAGCAGAGCGCGGTCGTCTGCATGCCGGTGTAGCGTAGGCCGTTCATCGCGAGCCGGTCGATGTTGGGCGTGTGAATCGGCGAGCCGTAGCAGCCGAGCTGCCCGAAGCCCGTGTCGTCGAGGACGATGAACAGCACGTTCGGCGAACCCGGTTTTGCGCGCCGCGGTGCGGGCCACGCCGGTGTCGAGGTGTCGAAGGTGCGACCCACGACGCCGGGGAACGTGGTCCCGGGCAGGTATTCGACGAGCCCGCGCGCGCCGTGGCCCGAGCCGTTACCGTTGCCGTTGCCGCCCGTGGCGGCTCCGGGATGTTTCCTCTTGGTCATACTCCGCGAGTTGCACTAGCGGTGCCAGCGCGCGATGGCGCCGTCTTGCCTCGATGCGGCCCGCTTCCGCGAGCCGCGGCGCCGCAGTCGTCACGGGACGAGCTTTTCCTTTTTCATTTCCTCGTGGACCTTCTCGACCGTCTGCTCCAAGAGGTCCGAGGTGTTGTCGGGATCGGTCGTCTTCGTGAGGCCGGACCACACGAGCTTGCCTTGCTGGGCCTCGTAGACGTTGGTCTCGACGCCGTACACCTTGTACGTCCGCACGTCGCCGGGATCGTAGTAGAAGGGTGCGAGTCCGTAGTCGGGCCCGTAGTAGTCGCCGAACGCGTAGTAGGACGACGGATACGCCGGGGGCTCGTAGCTTACCTCCGTCTGGTCGGAGACCACGCGCATCATCACGATGCCGTCGATGCCGTTGTCCCGAACCAGCTGGTCGAGCTTGGCCTTGTCCTCGAGGCTCGCGCGATCCGGGAGCACCGTGTAGCTCTTCACGACCGTCGCGCCGCGAATCTCCTTCGCCATGAGATCTTCGGCCTTGTGCCGGAACGCCACGCTCGGCGACGACGCGATCACCAAGACCTTCTTGAACGCGAGCTGCTCGGTGCCGGGCGCTTTCCAGGTCTCCTCCACTTGGGTGGAGCTGCACCCGGCCACCGCCGGCAGAGCCGCGAGGGAAGCGGCCAGCAGAAGCTTGACTACTCTCATCGGATCCTCCTCCGAGAGAGCCCTTTCAAGCTTCGTGCCGTAAGAGCCGGTCGGCGCAGCGCCGCCACGCGCTACGGTCAGTCTTCCTTTTCGTCCGCGCCGTACTCGGCAAGCTTACGATAGAGGGTCTTGCGGCTCACCCCCAGGCGCTGAGCGGCGAGCGACTTGTTGCCCCCCGCGGCCTGGAGCACGCGCGCGATGTAGCGCCGCTCGACCTCTTCGAGCGGCACGAGATCGTCCAGGTTGTCGGCGGCCACGATGACGTGCCGGCTCTCGAAGCTCTTGATGCGCTCGGGCAAATCGTCGACCGCGATGTGATCGAAGCGCGTGAGCGCCACCGCGCGCTCGATGGAGTTTCTGAGCTCACGCACGTTTCCGGGCCAGGGATAGCCGAGCAGGCGCTCCGCCGCCGCCTTCGAGATGCCCTTGACGGGCCGCCCGGAGTTCTTCGCGAACAGGTCGACGAAGTGCTGCGCCAAGAGGAGCACGTCGCCGCCCCGCGATCGCAGCGGGGGCAGCGGCACCTGCAGCACGTTCAGCCGGTAGTAGAGGTCCTCGCGGAAGCGCCCTTCCTGGACGGCTTGCTCGAGATCACGGTTCGTGAGCGCGATCACACGGACGTCGAAGGGCACGTCGCTGCTCCCGCCGAGCGGTCGGATCAGGCGCTCTTCAAGGGCACGCAGGAGCTTGGCCTGCAGCCCGAGCGGCATCTCGCCGACCTCATCGAGGACGAGCGTACCGCGATCGGCTTCGAGGAACAGACCGGGGCGATTGCCGCGCGCGTCGGTGAAGGCGCCGCGGACGTGACCGAAGAGCTCGCTCTCGAGCAGCGTCTCCGGCAGCGCCGCGCAGTTGACCCCGACGAAGGCGCCGTTGCGCCGTCGCCCGGCGCTGTGCAGGAGCCGCGCGACGACCTCCTTGCCGGTACCACTCTCACCGGTGACGAGCACCGTGGCGTCGCTCTCGGCCACGCGCTGCAGCAACCCGCGGAGCGCCATGATCGGCGGGCTCGAGCCGATGAGGTCGCCGTCCCAGCCCGCTTCTCCGACCGCGGCGCGCAGCCGCTTCACCTCGGAGGTGAGCTCGCGATGACGCAGCCCGCGGGCCACCGCGAGCAGCAGCGCGTCGACGTCGAACGGCTTGGTCACGAAATCGTACGCGCCCGCGCGGATCGCGAGGATGGCAGTCTCCATGGTGCCGAACGCGGTGATCACGATCACGGGCACGTCGGGCCACTGCTCGCTGAACTCCTTGCAGAGCTCGAGGCCGTTCTTTCCGGCCATGTTGACGTCGGTGATGACCACGTGCGGCTCGAAGAGTCGGGCGCGCTCGAGCGCCTCGTCCGCCCCGTGCACGCTCTCGGCTTCGTACCCTTCCGCGCGCAGCCCGAGCTCGATGAAGTTACAGGTGGCGCGGTCGTCGTCGACGATGAGGATTCTAGGCATGTTCGGAACCTTGCGGCAGGTAGACTTCGACGCGCGTGCCGCGCTGCGCTTGGGAGCTGATATCGATCCAGCCACCGTGCTCTGCGACGATGTCGCGCACGATGGAAAGTCCGAGCCCGGTGCCCTCTCCCGAGGGTTTCGTGGTGTAGAACGGCTCGAAGGCGCGCGCCAGGACCTCGCTCGACATTCCGGCGCCGCTGTCGACGATCGAGACGCGCACGCAGGGGACCTCGCGCTTCTGCTCGGGGGAGTGGGCGACCGTGCGCTCTGCCGCGATCTCGACGGCGTCTCCGGGGCTGCTCGCCTGGATGGCGTTCAGCACCAGGTTCGTGATGACCTGCTGGAGCTGGTTCGGATCCGCCGAGATGCGCGTCGGCTCGCCTCGAGTCTGGACCGCGAGGGTCACGGTCTGGCGTTCGGCGAGCGGCTCGAGCAGGGAGGTCGCGCTCTCGAGCACTTCGCCCACCTCGACCTCGACGCGGCGAACCGGCTTCCTGCGAGCGTAGTCGAGGATGCGGCGCACGATCTGCGTCATGCGCTCACACTGCACGCCGATGGCCTGCGCGCTGTTCTGTCCGGCGTCGACGCCGACCCGGCCCGTGGCGATGAGCTTCGCGTGACCGGCGATCACGTTGAGCGGGGTGCCGATCTCGTGAGCGAGCACCGAGGCGAGCTGCCCGAGCGTGGCCAGGCGCTCGGCGTGCCGTAGCTGCTCCACCGCCCGCAGGCGCGCCTCCATCTCGTCTTGGGTGCGCCGTCGCGCTTGGCCGAGGTCCGCCATCATTCCGGCCAGGGCGTGCGACAGCTCTCCGAGCTCGTCCCGCCGCGGCAAGATCGGGTTGATGGAGAAGTTTCCGGCCCCAATCTCGCGCGCCGAGTCGATCAAGCTCGCGATGGGGGCACCCACCATACGGTTCCCGATCGATATGGCGATGAGGCCGCACACCAGCGCCACGGCAGCGCTCGCGAGCAACACGCTGAGCGCGCTCTCCTTCACGTACGAGGAACGTGGGTCGAGCGATTCGGAGAGCTCGAGCGCCCCCTGCGCGTCGTCGACGACGGGGACGCCGACGTAGGTGATGAGGTGTTCGCCCTGGTGGGCGCCTTCGAGGACCCGCGCCGTCTGAAACACGTGGAGCGGCGCCGGCAGCTCGCGCGCCGAGACGGGCACGAGCGGACGAAATGCCGGGCCCGCGTCCTTCGACAGCGAGACGAAGCGGATGTCCAGGTTTTCTCGGGAGGCGTTCACTCGTTCGACGAGCTCGATGGCGCGGTCGCGCGAGTGCGCCTTCACGATGGCCGCCGCCGCCGTCACGCCAATCACGCGGTGATCGCGGCGCACGTCGCCGTCGAGCAAGGCGACTTCGCGCTTTACCTGCCATACGCCGAACAAGGCCACGACGGCAAGGACGCCCAGGACCAGGGCGAAGGCGAGCTTGTGCGCCAGCTTCATCGCCCGACTGTACACCGGGTGAGAGTCGAGCTCGCCGGTGCGTCTTAATGCATCATTGTCCCAAAAAGAACCAGCTCACTCGCGAGCGTCGACGGGCTCGACGGCGACGCTGAAGCCGTAGATCCCGGCCCCGAGCGCGATCAAAGAATCGATCAATTCGCGCACGCGACTCTGCTCGATCTCGTGCTTTCCGCGCGCCGTGATGCGCTCCACGGTGCCGTCCGCCTTGTGAGTGCTGGTGTACCCCCATTCACCGAGCCGCTTCAGGACGAGGTCGCTGGCGCCGGCGCCACTGACCGTCAACTCGATCTTGTACAACTTTGACCACTCCGAGGTCGTCGCTTCAACGCAAGACCCGAGCCATTAGTTTGAGCTCGGATCAACCGTCGCGCCACCCATCGGAGAGGTGACAGAGCGATCCCACGGATCTCGGTTCGCCGCTCGCTCGCTCCGTCTCGGATCCGGAGAGCGGACCGAGCTATTCGGTCACATTACTGCGCGCAGACCAGGGGCACTCACGCCCACGGCCCCGATTCGCAGGTAGCGTTCGTGCTCTCTCCGAAGGCGCAGGCACCGTAGTAGGTGCAGGTCGCATCATCGCCGTTGCAGCTAGTCCCTTGTCGAGCGTTGGCGGAGCCGCCGACGGGTTCAGTGGTGCCACCGGCGCCACTTCTGCCTCCCGACCCGCCCGTCGACTTGCTTCCGGCAGCGGAGCCGCCGTTCGACGTTCCACCTTTTTGACGGGGAGCCGCCGGGGGTCGCGGTGCCACCGCTGCCGAGACCGGCGGAGCCGCCGCTCTGGTCGTCGTCACCCGAGAAGGCCTTGCCGCTACATTCCGCCGAAGCCGAAGAGCGCTCCGACCGCGAGCCACCATGCACGCATTTTCCGGGGGTATGGCACGCGAAATCGGTTTGGTAGCCCCTCCCGGATTCGAACCGGGACGCCATCGCTGGCCAGAGATTTTAAGTCTCCTGCGTATGCCGTTCCGCCAAGGGGCCGTCTGCCTGACTGTTCGAGGATGCGTCACCGCGCGCAGTGACGAGGTCCGTCATCCACCCCACGGTATGAAGTGGATCGCCGACCGACGTGCGCGCGTGAGACGCCTGAGCATGCCCTGCTTCTTAGGCGAAGTTTTGCCGCGCTTCAATTGACCGGTCGACGGCGGGTGGTTTTTCCCGTCCCGGTCAGCGCCCGAGGTACAGCGCGGCGGCGCTCACGAGGAGCAAGAGGACCAAGCCGACGAGCCAGCCCTTCCCCCCTCCGGATGACTTTTCCGGGGGCGAAAGGACGGTCGGGTTAGAGGCACGTGCCGCGGGGCGGGCACCCGTGCTCGGGCGGTTTTCACCGCTCTTTTGTCGCAGTAGCTCCGCCCGGCGCGCGTCGTCGAGCCCGGTGAGCTGGTCCGCGTGTACCCGGTCGGAGCCTCCGGAGAAGAGCTCCAGCGAGGCGATGAGCGCGTGCATGTTGGGGGTCCGCTGCTGGAGATCCCGCTCGAGGCCCTTGTGGACGACGCGCGCGAGATCCTTCGGCACCCAGGGCGCTACCTCTTCCAACCTGCGAATCGGTTCCGTGCAGATGGCGACGATGAGCTCTCCGAGCGAGGTCTGATTGCCCCACAGCCGGAGCCCCGAGAGCGCTTCCCACAAGACGACCGACAAGCTCCAGACGTCGGCGCGCTCGTCGACGCTCTTCGCGTTGCGAGCCTGTTCCGGCGCCATGTACATGGGGGAGCCGATCATGCCGCCCGTGCGGGTCAGGCTGTAGTGGCTGTGCTTGCTCTGCCCGTCCTCGCTCCGCTTGCGCTTCGCCACTCCGAAGTCACACACCTTGACCGTTACGGCGCGCGTCTTCGCGTCGATCTCGAGGAACAGGTTGGCGGGCTTCACGTCGCGGTGCACCACGCGCCTCGCGTGCGCGGCGGCGATGCCGCTCGCCCCCTGCAGAGCCAACCTCACCGCTACCTGAGGATCGAGCGCGCCATGCGTCTTCAGCACCGTGGACAGATCGGTGCCGTCGAGAAACTCCATCACGATGTACGGCAGGCCGAGCTTCTCGTCCGTACCGGCGTCGAGCGTTCGACACACGTTCGGGCTCGCGATCGCGCTCGCCGCCTTCGCCTCGCGGGCGAAGCGCATCAACGCCGCGGGGTTGTCGCCGGCCATGCCGCGGGAAATCACCTTCGCCGCGAGCTGCTCCCCGCTGTCGCTCCGGATCTCGTAGACGGCGCCCATGCCGCCGCGGCCGAGCAACCGGCGCACCTCGTACTTGCCGTCGAGCTTCTTGCCGATCAGCGCGAGCTCGTCACCCCCATCGTCGAGCGGCGGCAATGCGGGCGCCTTGTGATCCACGCTCAGGTCGGCGCGCTCCGCGAGCCGCGAGCGCGTGTCCGACGATACGGTGCGGATCGCGCTCTCGAGCAGGAGCTCGTCACCCTCGCTGAAGGGGCGCAGGGCCTCGGCGAACTCTTCGCACGTGGCAAAGCGCGCGTCCGGTGCGTGCGCCAGGGCGCGGTGGATGACGCGCGTGAGCTCGGCCGAGACCCAGGGCGCGCGATCTTGAAGGTGAGGGACGTCGTCCGTCAGCACCGCGGTGACGACGTCGGCCACCTCTTCGAAGTGACCGAACGGCGGGCTGCCGCAGAGCATCGCGTAGAGGGTCGCGCCGAGCCCCCACACGTCCGCGCGTTCGTCGATGTCCTCGGCGTTCCGCAGCTGCTCGGGCGCGGTGTAGTCGGGTGAGTCGAGCAGCGCCTGTGGGTTCGTCGCTGCCGGCTCCCCGGAGGCCAGCGCCGGGCGCAACGTTCCGTAATCTCGGACCTTGGCGAACAGTTCGTCGCCACGAGCTCGTTCGAGCACGATGCTGTGGGGTCGTACCCCTCGATGTAGCAGACCGAGACGATGCGCGGCCTCGAGCGCGTGGGCGGCCTGAAGTCCGATTCGGACCGCGGTGACTGGATCGAGGGCGCCACGATCGGCGAGGAGCTGCTCGAGATCGCGGCCGTCCGTCGTCGGGACGATCGTGTAGTAGGCCCCCGTTTGCGCTTCCCGGCCGGCCTCCAGGACTGGAAGCACGTGCGGGTGGCGGAGGTGCTGCCATTGTTTCGATTCGCGTTCGAATCGCTCGGCGGCCGCGTCGCGCCAGGCCTCCGAATAAAGGACCTTGGCGACGACCGTCACCCCGTCCGGACCGCGGGCCCCAAAGGTCGCGCTCCCCTCCGAATCTTCGATCAAGACCTCGAGCCGGTAGCGGTCGGCCAGTGTGTGGCCGACGAGCGCCTGGGCGCGCGCCTGAGTCTCGGAGCTGTGCACGGGGGTAGCATAGGAGCATACCGGTAACGGAGGGCCGATGCTACGCTAGCGCTCGCGATGATGGGACGCGTGCTCGTCGTAGCTGGTTCCGATTCCGGCGGTGGCGCCGGAATCCAGGCCGACATCAAGGCGATCACCGCGCTCGGCGGTTATGCGGCTACGGCGCTCACGGCGCTCACGGCCCAAAATACGCTCGGTGTCTTCGGCGTGGTCCCGGTCGACCCCGCGTTCGTCGCGCAACAAATGGAGACGGTGCTCGGCGACATCGGCGCGGACTCGATCAAGACCGGCATGCTGCATTCGGCTCCCGTGATCGAGGCCGTGGCCGGCGTGGTCAGGCGGTACGCCGGCATCCCGCTCGTGGTCGACCCGGTCATGGTGGCGAAAGGCGGAGCCCCGCTCCTCGAAGCCGGCGCCCAACGAGCGTTGCTCGAGCAGCTCTTGCCGATGTCAGCCCTCGTCACGCCCAACGCGCCGGAAGCCGAGCTCCTCACCGGGACGCGGATCCGTACGCTCGCGGACATGCATCGAGCCGCCGACCTTCTCCTAGCGATGGGCGCCTCCGCCGTGCTGCTCAAGGGGGGCCACTTGGCTGGGCCGATCGTGGTC
>JAEZYO010000956.1 GCA_023419055.1 Pseudomonadota bacterium
GGCCTCCACGTGTACCGAACGTTTTGGGGCCGGGGCCCCAAAACCGGGGGTGGGGCCCCGATCCGATTTACTCGGTCGGGGCGGGGGCTGTGCCCCCGAAGATAAACGAGTAGCGACGGCGCTGCGAATGCAGCGCGCCGTCGCTACGTCTCGCTCCGCAGCACGGCAACCGCCACATCGTCGCCGAAAGCCGGCACGCGGGCGGCGGCGAGCCCGAACTCCCGCCCCGTGATCTCGAGCTCGAGGCCGAGTGGCTCCGTTCCCTTCAGCTGCCCGAGCAGCTTGAGATCTGCGATCGTCTTGATGTTCACGTCAGGCGATACGGGAGCGGCGTAGACCGCGCCTCCCACGATGACGAACGCGTAGAGGAGCGGCATCTTCGCGTTCTCTTCGAGCTTGCCGCGGACCTCGGTTCGGACGGCGTTCTCCAGGCGGTAGGCGTAAGCCGACCAGGACCACCCGGTCACGTAAAGGCCCTTCACCTCGTCCCCCACCTTGACCGGGAACGCGGCCACCCACTGCGCGTCTTCCCTACCCTTCACGCCAGCCGCCTCGGCCATCACACCTCGCGCCTCGACGAGCTTGCCCCCGAGCGCGGCCTTGAGGTCGGGGTAAGGAGCGAACAGGTTCTTTCCAGCCATCGCGTCCTGTTCCTGGTCGTTTCGAATGACGAGGCCGCTAGCGTCGGTGACGGCGAAGAACGTGCTCTTCGCGGTCCGTAGATCCTGAACGCGCGCCCGCGCACGCTCGAGCGCGTCCTCCGCTGTCCTCGGGTCCTCGCTGGGTGGCTTGGCGCCAGAAAACACGCCCGAGAGCTCCGGCGCTCCCTTGGGGAGGCCGTCGCGCACCTCACGCACGTCCTCGGCCATCACCTTCGAGAGATATCGAACCTGTTCGAGCGCCTGGTTCTTGCTGATCCGAGCCTTCGACTCGCAGCCGAAGCACACGAGCCCAATGAGCGCGGAGAGCAGAGAAATGAGGAGCGCCCTCGGGCTTCTCGGAAAAATCCACTGAGAAATAGAACGAAGCGCGTACATCGACTCACCTTCAATCACGAAACGCGGATGTTCAGTAGGGCCGAGACGTTTCGGGCCTTCGAACGAGATTGATACCCATTTTGGCTGCTGCTAGAGGAAATATTGGACAACCGTCTTCAGTAAGTCGTTATCGGAGCGCCCCCTGTCCGCTGCCCGTTCATACACCCCCATCACGCCGTCCGACCTCGGCCTCGAGCACAGCTTGGAACCTTCTAATCCCTTCGGCTCGGTTCCTCCGGAACCGTACCTCGAGCCCTCTCCAGCCGGCAATGAAGGGCGCCCGCGAGACTCGTTTTTCGCGATGCAAAAGCTCGTCGGCATCGATGACCTGGGGGTGGTCTTCCAGCCCATCGTGAACATGAACGACGGGAGGCCCTATGCGTACGAGGCCCTCGTGCGCTGCAAAGTTCCCGAGCTTCGTTCTCCCACCGTGCTCTTCGAGAAAGCGGTGAGCTTCGGCTGCGTCGGGCGCCTGGGGCGCATGATCCGCGAAATTGGGATGCCGCTCATGACCGGGAAAGCCGTGTTCGTGAACGTCCACCCGCTCGAGCTCCAGGAGGGCTGGCTCGTGCGCCCGGACGATCCGATCTACCTCCACGAGCACGACGTATTCCTGGAAGTGACCGAGTCGGTGCCGCTCAGCCACTACGATCTCTGCCTGAACGTGCTCAAGGAGGTGCGCGCCCGGAGCGGCGTGCACCTGGTCGTGGACGATCTCGGCGCGGGCTATAGCAACCTGAAGCGGATCGCCGATCTCGAGCCGCACATCGTGAAGCTCGATCGCGGCCTCATCATGGGTATCGAACGCAGCCGTCGCCAGCACCAGCTCGTGACCAGCGTCGTCCGCTTGTGTACCGAGCTCGGCGCTCGTGTGGTCGCCGAAGGCATCGAGACCGAAGACGAGTTTCGCGCCATCTCCGACACGGGGGCGCACTTCGGACAGGGTTACCTGTTCGCGAAGCCCGCCTTCCCGTTGCCGGCGATCACGTGGCCACCGAAGAGCGGCCGCACCACCTGACTCAGATCGTGCCGGAAGCGAGCAGCACGTCTTCGACGTGCCCCGGCACTCTCACGCCGCGCCAGATCTTCTGCACCCGGCCCTTGCCGTCGACCAGGAAGGTGCTGCGCTCGATGCCCATGTACTTGCGCCCGTAGTTGGTCTTCTCGACCCAGACGCCGTAGGCGTTGGCGAGCGTCTTGTCGACGTCCGCGAGCAGCGTGAAGGGGAGCCCGTATTTCTCGGCAAAGCGGGCGTGGCTCTTCTCCGAGTCGGGGCTCACGCCGAGCACGCGGACGCCGTTCTTTCCGAAAGCGGCGCCGGAGTCACGGAAGCCGCATGCCTCCTTGGTGCAGCCGGGCGTGTCATCCTTCGGGTAGAAGTAGAGCACGTAGGGCGCGCCCTTCAGAGAGTCCGACGAGACGATGTTGCCGTCCTGATCGGGCAGCGAGAACGACGGCGCCGGGCTCCCCACCGCAACCGTGCCGTTCGCGCCGGCGTCGGTTACGGGAGGTTTCGACTCCGCCTTCTTGCTCGCGGCCTTCTTTGCCTTGTCCGCCTTCGCGACCACCGTCGCCTTGGCTTGCTCCGCGACGGTCTTCGCCTGCTTGGTCACGCTGACCTTCGCGGCCGCCGCCCGATTCGCGACTCCCTTTGCCTTCTTCGCGACGCGCTTCTTGGCGAGGGTGGCCCGCACCGCCACGACTGCCGCCTGCTTCGAGACGCCGCGCTTGGCGTCCGTCGCGACCTTCTTGGCGGTGTCGGCGACGTTCTTCACCGACTGCTTGATCGCCTTCGAGGCCTGCTTGGCGAGACGCGCCGCCTTCGGAGCGTTCGCCTGTACGGCGCTCAACTTCGGCAGCACGCCGCTCTGCTTGGCTTCGACTCGCTTGCTTTTGGACTTCGCCTTCTTCGCGCTCGCCATGCTCGCTCGTTCCCTCCGATCCAGACCTCGATTCCGGGCAGATTTGCCCCGGAATGCGCCGAGCAGCATAGCCTTACTTTTCAGCGAACGTCTATCACCCAGAGGCCTATCATCTCGAGGGCTTTACCGTCCTCGGGCTGATTCCCCCAGATGCTGATCTCGTACCGGCCCGGCTTCTTCCGCTGGTCGAGCGCCACCTCGATGCTGAAGCGCTTGCCGTCCACCTCGACGGGCCGCGGCGTCTTGAAACCAGCCGGAAAGTAGAGCTCGGTCGGCTTCGGGAAGGAGTAGCCGCCGGTACCGTTCAACATCCCTGGTGAAAGAGGCTTCGCCCGATCGATGC
This sequence comes from Pseudomonadota bacterium, assembly GCA_023419055.1. The sequence continues at coordinate 3,303 of JAEZYO010000956.1, forward strand.
GCGCGATGCCCACCGCCCCGAACCGCATGGGGGGGTGCACCTCGCCGGAGACCTCCACGCGCTCACCGACCTTCGCCCGCTTCGGCAGGTCGGAGTAGTCGCCGTAGTCGTCGATGAACTCCTGGGCCATGCACGGCTCGTCGATACCGAGCGGCTTGCTCAGCCCCACCCCGAGCTTGTTGTGCACCTTGCGCAAGATGTTCCGGCGATGTCCGTCGTTCGGCGGCACCTCACTGATGAACGCATGCTCGATCTTCTCGAGGAGCTCGGGCTTGAAGACCGGGTCGGGGTCGAGCGGCCGCTTCACCCCGTCGAAAAAACACGCAGCGTTCTCCTGACCCATGTCGTTCACGCCAGCTTCACTCAGCCTTTGCTCCGGGACCGAACCGTCGGTCCCGAGGTGCGCGGTGAACCCGTGCGCCGCCATGTCGTCCGAGTGCCGCTGAGCCGCGCGCGAAGCCGTGTCATCGAGCTCGACCGGGGGGAGCCCCTCTTCGGCGCGATCGCGGTTGACGAGATCGAGGACGTATCGTCGCGCGTCTTCGAGCCCGAGCGGCCCCTTCGGTTTCTCCATCGCGAGGCCGGCCGACTGCTTCGGGCCGCAGGCAGAGGCGAAGAGAACGGAAAGCACCAAGAAGAAGACGTTCGCCGCCTTGTGCGAAGCGCCCGATGGGGTAAATTGCGCGACCTCTATCATTCGAACCACGAGGGACGAAAATGCTCGATCTGCCCGATCCTGGACTCTACCGTACCACCCAGCCCCTACCCGGTCACGAAGACGCTTTCCCGGCGGGCGTGCTCGTCTACGTGGGTCAACCGCAGAACGGCGGCACCAAGTTCGTCGTTCGTCCCGGCGACAACCGACGCAATCGTTGGTTCTGGGGCGAGCCGACCACGCCGCTCCGCTCGCCCAGCTGGGCGAAGACGCTCCGCCGCTTGCCGAGCGAGGGTTTCTACACCCTGCCCGACACGCTCGAGTTCCCGGGCGGCGCGCGCTGGGTCAAGAACGCCATCGTCGAGCTCGGTTACAACGCCGAGGGCAAGGGCATCTTGTTCGTCGGTGAATGGCGCGAAGACGGCACCGAGAACGCGCTCTACTTCAGCGACCGCGGCATGCTCATCGAGGACAAGCTGCTCGATCGCCTGACGTGGGCGCCGATCTTGCCGACCCGCAACACGAACGCCTGAGCC
>JAEZYO010000553.1 GCA_023419055.1 Pseudomonadota bacterium
GATGATCGGTGCGTGCAAGAAGCCGTTCTCACCGAGTGGCTCGGGCCTGAAGACGGTGTAGCCCTCGTCAGGCCCGACGTCGTTGTCTACCGTCGTCTCGAAAGGTCCCTCTTCGGTGTAGTCGGTGATGGGCGGCAGGGTGGGGCCGCCAGCAGCGCCCGAGCTCCCGGCGCTCCCACCGGAAGCACCGGCTGCGCCTCCGCTGTTGGCGCCCGCGCTGCCACCGGCCCCGCCGGTACCACCGATCCCGCCGGCAGCACTCGCTCCGGATGAGCCGCCGGCGCCCGACACACCACCACTCACGGCACCGCCGTTCGCCGTTCCACCCGCGCTCGCGCCCGCCGTGCCGCCATTTCCGGAGGCACCCGCGCTCGCTCCGGTGCCCGCGCTCGCATCGGGTCGATTTCTTCCTTCCTCGCCGCCGCACGACGACAGCAGCGCGACGTTCGAAATGAGGGCGACGACGGGAAAGCGACGAACGAGCACGGTGATGTTCACGGCGCGACCTCGGGACGAAGGTGGTCGAACGAATGAGGCGAGCTCTTGCTACTTCGGCAGGCGAGAGCCGATGACCTCGTACCAGCGAGACGCCATGAACTCGTAACCTGCCCGATTGGGGTGGAGGTTGTCCGCCACGAACATCGTGTTGCTCATGAAGCCCGTGTTCATGTCGGCGAGCTCGACGTGCTTACCTGCGGCCGCGCGCTCCTGGACGATGTCTTCGATGGCGTCGTTGTACCCGCTCACCACGGACATCGCCCAGGGGACGGGGGTGATCTTGGCGACGACCAGGAGCGCGTTCGGAGCGGCACCGACGATCTTGTCGACCAGCGCCTCCAGGCGCTCGGCCATGTCGGAGGCATTGGAGTCGTTCGCGTCGTTCGTTCCAATCATCATCAAGATGATGTGAGGTGAGCCGCCGCTCGACTCGTCGAACGCCGGGCTGGGAATCAGCCCGGAGATGCCGGGCACTTGCCCGCTCGAGCCATTCGGCGTCGAGATCGTCCAGCCGCTGTGCCCCTCGTTTCGCCTGGGGAAGGGCTGACTCGAGATCATGCTGGCGCCGTTGCTCACGGAGCCCGTAAACGTGATCTTCTGCTGGGCTGCGACGACGAGCTCGAACAAGGGGCCGCGATAGCCGCCCTTCTCCTCGTCACCCACGCCCCAGGTGATCGAGTCACCCAAGGGTAAGATCTTGCACGCGGATCCGTCCGTAGGGCAGGGTTGATATTCGCCGGGCTCGCCGCCCCCGCTACCACCGCTGCCTCCCGAGCCTGCGCTCTCGCTGCCGCCGGTGCTTCCACCAGCGCCTCCGCTCGAGCCTCCAACGCCAGAACCCCCGGCGCTTGCGCCTCCAGCGCCCGCTGAAGCGCCGCCAGCTCCGCCCGCAGTCTGACCGCCCGTCGCCGTCGCACCGGCGCCCCCAGCCTGTGCTCCACCAGCACCAGCTCCAGAGCCGCCGCTACTCGACCCGGCGCCGCCCGCTCCGGACCCGCCGCTCGTGCCTCCGGCTCCCTCGGAATAGGTCGGATCACCCTCGCATCCCGCGATCAAGAGCACACATGCCCCAAGAGCCCTCAGCTGGCGGCGGTACGTAGACACGAGGCGAATGTTGCGGGAGCGAACCGCCGTCCGTCAGGGGTTCACGTTCTCCCCCCGGGCCTGAAGTTTTACAAGCAAGCTGCCGTGGTCGCTGCAGCGGGGCCTGCCCGGGGCTCCGTTGTTGCAACGATCTGCGCGGACCTTCCAAGCCGAGCTCGGCGCCGTCACGTAGCCTGGAGGCACTGCTGTGACGACCCCGCTTGCGAGCCAGATCCTGTTCGCAACGCTCGGTGCCGCGCTCTCGGCCATCGCCTGTACCTCCTCGCATCACTCGCCTTCCGGCAACGAAGGAGGGGTCGTGGGCGGAGGAGGGGGCGCTGGTGGAGGCGGAGCGGGCGGTGGCGGAGGAGCGGGCGGCGGCGACTCCGTTGCGGGGCGGGGTGGGGCGGGCGGTGTCGCCGGAGCGTCGAACACGGCTGGAGCCACCAGTAGCGGGGGAGCGTCCGGCGGCGCTGCAGGTTCGGGCTCCGGCAACGGTGGTCAGGGAGGCGGAGCGTTCGTCGAGCCGACGAAGCTCAGCGAGACGGGCCTCTTCAGCGACATGGCGAGCGAGACGCTCGCGGAGGGCGTCGAGGAGTTCGAGCCGGCGCATCAGCTCTGGTCCGACGGAGCGACCAAGCGGCGTTGGGTCTACTTACCCCCGGGTAGCAAGATCGACAGCTACCGCATGGATTTCTGGCGCTACCCGATCGGTACCAAGCTCTGGAAGGAATTCACTCGCGACGGCGTGCGGGTCGAGACGAGGCTGATCCAGAAGTACGCCGACGACGAATGGTTCATGACCGCGTTCCAATGGAACGACGAGGAGACCGACGCGCTCGCGGTACCGGATGGTCAAACGGACGCGCGTGGTACGGACCACGACATTCCCGATCGGGCGACCTGCAAGAAGTGCCACGACAACATGCCCGACAGAGTCCTCGGCTTCAGCGCGCTGCAGCTCAGTCACGAGGGGCCTGGAGTGACGACTGCTCGACTGATCGAGGAGAAGCGCTTCAACGCGCCCCCGAGCCAGCCCCTGACGGTGCCCGGCAGCGACGTCGAGCGTGCGGCTCTCGGCTATTTGCACGCCAACTGTGGCCACTGTCACAACGAAAGCGACGCGTCCGCGCCGTATGCGAAGGGTATCGGTATGGTGCTCTGGTTGCACGCAGACGAAT
>JAEZYO010000020.1 GCA_023419055.1 Pseudomonadota bacterium
GCCACGAGCGTTCGCGAGGGCTCGCCGAGCGTCTCGAGGTCGAAGCCCACCACCGAAACGAAGCTCGTCCCGTTCGCGGCTTCGGCGGCGAGCGCGTTGTCGCAAGCCTCGAGCGGCGAAGCGCTCCCCTGCTCGTCGAGTCGATGGATCCAGGGCAAGAACTCGGCGGCAGGCGCCGACTCGACCGCCTCGTCGGCGGCCGCCTTGAGCGACGCGTAGCTCTCGTCGACCTCGTCCGGCGAGTCGCCCATGACGGTGAGATCGACGTCGGGCAAGTAGCGCTGGGTGCCGTCGAGGACCACCGTGTACACGTTTCGCCCGACTCGCCTCGACGCGACGTAGCCGCCGGACATCTCGTAGCGACGAAGCTCCACGGGCTCGGCCGGGCTCGAGACGTCGAACACCATCACCAGCGTGCGCCCACCTTCGGCGGAGAAGCGGCACTGGTAACCGTAAGTGCAGCCCTGATCGGACGGGGTCGGCGAGCCGTAGCCGTAGCTCTCCCCGTAACCCGAGTTCGGCGTCGTCACGCCCGTGCGGAGGTAGACGACCAGCCTGTCCCCGTCCAGAAACAGGCGCCGCGGTTCTCCCGGCAGCTCGAGGTGCGCGATCTCGTGCGTTTCTGGCGCGGGCCAAGCGTCGACGACGCGCAACCCGGTGCTCGAGAGCACGTAGACGTGGCCGGAGTCGTTCTTGACAAAGTCGGCTTCGTCCACGTCGGCGACTTGATTGTTCGTGGTCGAGTACTCTTCGGCGCCTTCGTCGGAAGGGTCGGGTGAGGGGAGAGGGCCCCCCGAAGCAGAGCCACCCGCGCCGTTGGAACCGGGGCTGTAGCTGACACCGCCGCTACTACCGTCTTCGTAGCTCGGCGCGCACCAGGAGACTTCCTTGCCGTCCTCGAGGTACTTGACCGAACTCTTTGGCAAACACTTCTGGCTCAGGATCGCGTAGCGAGCCTGGTCGAGCGCCTGGACTTGAGTCGCCTTCACGGCCGGGCGTTGCAACGCAGCGAGGCCCTCGCAGTCCGTGGCTCGCAGCGCCACGCTCGCGGCCGGCACTCCGGGCTGTGCGTAGCCCTCGTAGCTCGAGCTCGGGTAGCTGCGCGCTCGAGCCATTTGATCCTCGCTGCACTCCCACTCTGCGGCGTGCTCCACGCTGACGACGACGCACTCGCCGTCGCCCGTCACCCCGGTGACCTTGCCCCCGTCGTAGTCGTCTCCCACTTCGGGCTTCCACGAATCCGTGTTGCACGCCGAACAGAGCGCGAGAATCAGTGCACCACCTACACCCAGAACGCTGAGCGGCGTCCGAATCATGACCAGAACCTCCGGGCCCGGTTGAGCACGGAGCGTGCCACGCGAGTCTGGTCAAGAAATCGCGGTGTTTTGGGTGGCGCAGCGTGCCAGTGGCACAAGCCGGCACAGGCTGCCGACTGCTGGAGTCAGGGGCGCTCGAAACAGAGGCTCAGGGGACATCGTCGCAAACCAGCGTATCGACGATGAAGGGTGAGAATCCGTCGTTGATGGCGCGAGCCACGAACTCGTAGACGTGAGGCCCGGGAGCGAGCTCGGGCACTACTTGCTCGATGAAGCCGTTGGCCCAGTGAAACGTCCCGTAGGTCTCGACGAGCTCCCCATCCACGAACAGGTCGAGCTCGCCTTGCGCGTCTGGTCCGGCGCTTCCGAGCCTGAAGGTGAGCTGCGAGTGTTCATGCGAGGAGCAGTCGACGATCATGCTCTTCTCGTCCCCTGCGCTCAGAGTCGGCGGGTGCGCGGCGGCGGCTCCCTCGTGGACGCCTCCCGCGTTGTCGACGAGCCAGTCCCCCGACACTTCCACGGGAATGAACCCATCGTCGAAGTCGACCCGACCATTCACGGCCGGGAAGGGCTCGACCTCCGTGCAAGCGAAGGTATCGAGCACGAACGGCGGCCCGCTGTCGTTGTTCGCCTGGGCTTCGAAGCGGTAGACGTGCCCGCCGGATGGCACGTTGAAGAGGTACTCGCCGTAGCCGTTCGCCCAATGTCGCTGCCCGATGACGCTGCGAGGGGCGTCGTCGATCGAGATCTCGAGTTTCGCGTCGGAATCGGGGCCGGCGCCTTGCAGACGAAAGGCGAGCTGAGTTCCGGAGCAGCTCAACTGCATGGCGCTCGTATCACCGCTCAGCATGGGCGGCGGGTGCACCGCGCACTCACCCTCGTGAACGCTACTCAAGTTGTCGACGACCCATGCGCCTTCGATCTCGATCGGAACGAAGCCGTCGTCCAGATCGACGACGCCGTTTTCCGCGCTCGTCGGGGGAACGTCCATGCAACGCAAGGTATCGAGGCTGAACGGAGGTGGAGAGTCGCCGTCAGGGGTCTTGACCGTGAAGGTGTACTCATGGGGGCCGCGAGCGACGTCGAGCATGAAATGGCCCCAGCCGTTCGCCCAATGGGTCGGAGCCCGCCTTGCCCAGAGGTTGCCGTCGACCCGGAGCTCGAGGAATCCGCTTGCGTCCGGACCATGACCGTAGAGAGCGAACGCGAGCTGGGTATGGTCCTCGTTCCCGGAGTCGAACGAGAAGCTCTTTTCGTCGCCGGCGTTCATGGCAGGGGGCCGAAGGACCTCTCCAGGACTATCGGCGTCACTCATTTCGACGGAGAGCCAGTCCCCTCGGTCCTCATCGGCATCCCACGAGAAGGCGACCGGACGTTTTGGTTCACCTCCGGAGGGAGGGTTAGTGCCCCCCTCGTCGCCACAGGTTGGCGGTTCGAGTTGCGTACCGTCCGAGCATTGGCAGGCGTCGGTTCGGCTCGGACCCGTCCGGGCACGCTCCGCAGCCCAGTGTGGACAGAGCGACCAGCGATACGAGCGCGGCGTGCAGCCGAGTTGAATTGACCATGCTAGCCATTCCTCATTTCGAAGAGCGAACCCGAGGGTGAGACGCTCGTCGTACCGCGGATCACTCAAGCGGCGATTGAACGTTCTTGCGGAAAAGCGTCAGAGGGCCGCTCTTGTTCGCGTGGCAGAGCTTGAAAGTGGCGCCAAATACGTCACTTCCTTTCTCGCCCAGGTACACGCCGTTTCTGTCCAGGTCGATTAGCCTGGTTCTCCCGGGCGGCTCGCGCGGGCCCAATGACTCGGCGAAACGCCGAGCCAACCCTTGAACGCGCGGGTCAGGTGTGAAGCATCGGCGAAGCCCGCTTGCTCTGCCGCTTCCTGGACGAGCACGCCACGTTCGATCAGGCGGCGAGCAGACTGGAGGCGCAAGAGCTTCTGGAACTGATGCGGGGCGAGCCCCGTCGTCTCGCGAAAGCACCGGACCAGGTGGAACTTCGACAAGCGGGACTCGCGCGCGAGCTCGTCGAGAGAGACGCTCCGGGCGTAGTATTCCCGGAGGTAGTCGACTGCCCGGCGCACGCCGGGGTGGCGCCTGCCAGGCGATCGGTGAACCGGAGCCCGCTCGGCCGCCTGCTCGAGCAGCCGCGCGGTGCTCTCCACGTACCAGTGCTCCACTTCCAACGTGTCGGCGTGACCGTTCACGGCGTCGTGCAAGCGCTGGGTCGCGTGAGACGCCGCGGAAGGCGCGAGTTGGGCCTCTCGCCAGTGGACCCTGCTCGACGTCCCGAGCTCCTGCGCGGCATCTTCCAGCACCGCGCTGGGCCACCAGAGCACGAAGAAGGAGGCCGGCTCCGACACCTGGGTGGTGCGATGCGTCTCCCCAGGTTCCATGAGCTGAATGCAACCTTGGGAGACCTCACGCGACTGGCCGCGGCTCCACCAGCGGGCCCTCATGGAGGCGCTGGGGCCGGTCACGAGCGAGGCGACGAAGGTGTCGTGGTGCATGCTCCAGAGCCGTACTGAACGCGTCACGGTCCAGAACGTCACGCCTGACAGCCAGAGCGGACGTTGAACGCAGACACGCTCACTCGGCTGATCGGTCGCGAGCTCGACTCGCTGTATTCGATGCGGACCCAGGGACCCGTTCATCGCGCAATCCTCCAATTGCACTCTCCCAAAAGGGCCGGACCATAGCACGCTATCTAATTCGATTTCCACACTCGCTTCGTCCGGTGTCGTTTGACTATCGGTTTTGCCTTTCTCGAAACGGCGTTGAAAAAGCGCTCTTCGTCGAAAGTCGGGTCGGGATTTCTGCAGAGATAGCGGCGTGACGGCGTAGGAGCGCTGGCCCATCGACGCCGCCGAATTGCGGTGACGTTCTCTCGGTATGCGTAAACGTATCGGGAGTTCGCCAGGATGAGCCAGCGCACGGCGATTCTCACACAGATTGCTGGCATTCGAGGATGGAAGGTGAAGACGGACCGCTGGGAGTCGAAGGATGGACGCCAGATCGAAGCCGTCGCCGGCTACGACGTGCCCGCCGACGCGCGGCTGGTGCTGGTCGTGGAGCGCCGTTGGTCGCCCCGGTGCGCCAAGTGCCTGGCGCTCGGCGGTACCTGCCACGAGAAGCTCGCGGTTCGGCGCTGGGCAGACCTGCCGGCCTGCGGGCACCCGGTGATCATCGAGTACGCTCCCGAGCGGATTCGTTGCAAACGTTGCGGAGCGCGTGCCGTCGAGCTTCTGGCGTGGGCCGACGGGCACCAGCGCCAGACTCGACGCTTGCAGCATCACCTGGCGCTCGACGCCTTCTCGATGCCGCTGGTTCACGTCTCCACGAAGTGGGGGTTGAGCTGGCACACGGTGCGCCGCGCCGAGCTCTGCGCCATCGAGCGGTGGGACAAGACGACGCCGCAGCCGGCGTTGACCATGGTTGGCGTCGACGAGAAATGGCTCGGCCGCCGGCACAAACGCCAGGAGAAGTTCGTGACCATCGTCAGCGACCTCGCGACCGGAGTTCCCATCTGGATGGGCTACGGCCGTGGCAGCGAGACTCTCAAGACCTGGCTCGACTCGCTGAGCACCGAGCAGAAGGCCGCCATCCAGCTGTTCGCGACCGACATGCACGAGCCGTTCAGGAAGGCGATCCGTGAGGATCCGGCGCTCGCGCACGCCGCGCACGTTCATGACCCGTTCCACATCATCAAGCGGGCCGGCGAGGCTATCACCGAGCTCCGCCGTTCCGTTTTCTTCCGCGCTGGCGCGGAACTTCGGGCCATCGGCAAGGGCACCCGTTGGTTGGTCCTGCGTGCCTGGGAGCGGCAGAGCGTCGAGCAGCAGGCTCGTCTTCGGCAGCTCTTCCGACTCAACGGCAAGCTCGCTCGAGCCTATCAACTCGTCGAGGAACTGCGCACCGTCCTCCGCGCACCGGACCGAAGGAGCCTCTACGACGGCCTCTGGCACATCCTCCGCCGCACCGAGCGTCGAGACAACGTCCCCATGCGCAAGCTGCACGAGTCCCTCAGGGAACACTTCGACCAGATCGTGGCGCTCGGCGAGCTGCGACCTCCGACCGGACGCATCGAGGCGCTCAACAACAACTGGGAGACCCTCGTCCGCCGCGCTCGCGGCTACAGGAACCACGCCTACCTGCTCGCCAAACTACGGTTCATCACCGCCAATCCAGTCCGCAACTCTGCAGGCATTAAGCGCTTCCTCGCGCTCGGTATTCCGACGCCGACAGCGAAGGCTGCGTGAACACCGCAGCCCGAAACGACCGGCGGCTGGCGCGGGCCTCGGCTCGTGAGAGGCCTCGACCATCTCGCGCTGCGAGGACCGTGTCAGACGCCGCGCAGCGAGCTTTCAGGCTGACCCGACTTTCGACGAAGAGCCACAATTCTTCCGCTCCTGATCCCGAGCCCGGGCTTTCACGTAGCGTAAGACGAGAGTTCCGTCTGTTCCTTCCGAATTCCTCCAGCGTCATTATCTGAGGGTAGCCCAAGTAGTACGACGACTCGTACTCCTCCAGAGCTTCCAAGACATCGCTGTGCGCAGCACCAAGGACGTACGCCGGCGTGAAGTACCGCGACAGCACCTCCGTACTGAAGGGCTCCTTCCCCAGCTTCGCGGCTTCCTTCCGCGCTGCGTCTAACATAGCTGCTCGTTCTGCGTCGTGCCGCGCCTTGAGCCTGAGAGCCCACTCGGTGTCGCTCAGTCCGTCATCGTCCTTCTCGCTACTCATTGCTTCGCTGATCCCTTCGCGTGCGCTTCAACGGCTCCTCGCACGTCTGACCGCATCGCTCGGAGCCGAAGCACCGTGAGCTCGTGGCGAGCACTTGGCGGGCACGATCTAGGCCAACGCCTGCAGGCGAGATCAACCATCTCTGTCACGACTCGTAGGAAAAGACTTCCGTCAACTTTCTCCCGAACTCCTCGAGCGTCATGAGCTCAGGCTCGCTCACGTAGTAGTACCACTCGTACTCTTCCAAGGCCTCCAAGACATCGCTATGGGCGGCCCCGATCACCGATGTCGGCGTATAGTACCGCGACAGGATTTCCGCGTTGAAGCGCTCCTTCCCGATCTTCGTCGCTTTCTCGCGCGCAGCGTTGAGTCGAACTGACTTCTCTGCGTCGCTCCGAGCCTTGTCCCGCAGGAAGCGCTCGGTGTCGCTCAGTTCGTCATCGTCCTTTTTGTCCGTCATGGTTTGGGACTCCGTTTCGCATGCGCGTCGACGGCTTCTCGCCAGGTCTGCTTCACTGTTCAGAGCCGAAGCAGCGTGAACTCCTGATGATGTGACCAGAGAACGCCGTCTGCACGCGAGCGCGATCCCGACTCACGTAGCCTGCGAAAAGACGTTAGTCAGCTTTCTCCCGAACTCCTCGAGCGTCAACAGCTGAGGGTAACCCAAATAGTACGACGACTCGTAATCGTCCAGAGCTTCCAGGACATCGCTGTGCGCAGCGCCCATCACGTACGCAGGCGTGAAGTACCGCGACAAAACGTCCGTACTGAAGGGCTCCTTCCCCCGCTTCGTGACTTCCTCCCGGGCGGGCGGTATTCAGCTGCGCGGCCCGCTCTGCGTCGTGCCCCGCCTTAGTCCTGAGGAACCGTTCGGTGGCGTCGAGCCCGTCATCGTCCTCTCGTCAGTCATTGCTCCATGCTCCGTATCGCGTGCGTGTCCACGGCTTCTCGCCAAGTCTGGCCTCACCGCTCGGAACCGAGGCAGCGGTGGCTCGCCGCTAGATCTTGAGTGAGCGGGGCATGGTCCAACGCATGCGCGTTCGAGCTACCTTCTCACGATTCGTAGGAGAAGACCTCAGTCAACTTCCCCCCGAACTCCTCGAGCGTCATGATCTCAGGCTCGCGGACATAGTAGAACCACTCGTACTCCTCGAGAGCCTCCAAGACGTCGCTATGGGCGGCCCCGATGACGGACGTCGGGGTGTAGTACCGCGACAGAACCTCCGCGCTGAAGGGCTCCTTACCGATCTTAGTCGCTTCTTCTCGCGCAGCCTTGAGTCGAGCGGCTTTCTGAGCCTTGTCCCGAAGGAAGCGCTCGTCGTCACTCAGCTCGTCATCGGCTTTCTCGTCGCTCATTGATCCGTGCGCCCTTTCGCGTGCGTATCGACGGCTTCTTGCCAGGTCTGGCCCTCGTGCGCTTGCAGCGTCCGGATGACATCGTCCTTGAAGTCACCATTCGGAAGGTCCCGAGTCACTCGACTGATCTCTTCCTGCGTGATCCGAGTGTTGGCGAGGCGATCGACTTCTGCTTCCCCCTTACCTAAAGCCGTGAGCTCCTTGAAACGCGCTTCATCGAACTTCTTGAGGTCTCCACCCGAAACTCGCGCCACGAGAGCCTTCTGACCGTCTGGTAGCGTGTCATAGAGCTCGTACCGACCAAGCGTCGGATCGTCCCGGAACAGGTTGACGACTTCTTGCCGATACTCTCTCGCCGGCTCGAATCCGTACTTTCCGACGGTCTTGAAATCCACGATGGGGGACTTTCCGCCACGCTCGCGCCGCAAGACTTCAATCAAGGATTGCTCGAGCGGAGCTTCGACGTCGAAGAGATTGAACTCCGCGCCGCTCTGCTTTGCTTCCTGCGCCAACGCCCTGACATCCTTGGCAAAGCCGAACCGCTTATCGACCATGATGACTGGAAACTCACTAACTGGCGCTTCGAGCAATTTGGCTTGAAATCGCTTCGCGATGGCTACTGCCTCGTTGTGAACCTGATTGTGGGTCAGCTTGCCCCCTGACGCCTTGATCAAGTCTGGTTTGAGGTCGTCAGGGTTGATGGTGGGAACCTTGGTCTTGAGCTCGGGGATCAGCCCCTGCTCGATGGTTCTGGTCTTGCCGGCGCCAGTGTTGCCACGCATCGCGTTGATCACGCGTCGCGTGAGTGATGCCTTCGGCATCGCTCCGGCGTCTGCCAGTGCCTTCGCGAGAAGGCGATCATGCAGGGCGAGTCGCTCCGCGACCCAGCTGGCCGGCTCGCGGGGCGTCCCACCGATTCCGTAGACCTCCGCAGTGGTGAGCTTGCCCTGACTTTTGTTCAAGAGGGCGGTGAGGCTTTCGAAGCCGGGATTTTCAGCTTTCAGCGCGTCGAGTTCCTTGAGCAGCTGGGCTCGCTCCGCCTCAGGATCTGGTTTCGGCTTCGCAACCACGGCCGTAGGTGGAGGCTCGGCGGCTCGCGGCGGGCCGACTTCCGGGGTCTCCGCTTGTGCCCCCGGCGGGCGTGGAACGGCGGGTTTCGTCCCGGCGCCGGTCGGTGCGGCTTCTGCCTCGGCCGCTCGCGGTGCAGGTTCCTCGCTTCCCTTGGCGGCGGCTGGTGCAGGTTCCTCGCTTCCCTTCGCAACCGCGGGTGCAGCTTCGGCCTCGGCTGGTCGCGCAGAGGGTTCCTCGCCTCCCTTCGTAGCGGGCGGGAGCGCATCCGCGTCGGGTCGTGGCAAGCCTGGCTCGGCCCCCCTGGCAGCGGCCTGTGCGCGGGCAGCCGCGCGCGCTTCGCGAAAGCTCCCCACCGCGCCGACCAAGCTGATGCCACCGGTGACCGCTGCACCACCGAGGACTCGGGCGATGGTCTCGTCGCGCTGGCGCTCGATCCTGAGCCGCTCGACGGGGTCCTTGACGGCGAGGAGCTGCTGATCGAACTGGAACATCACTGACTTCAGAGCCTTCTGCGTGTCGACGGTGATGAGCACGCCCTCGGCGAAGCCGGTGCTCAGGCTGATCCACTGCATGCCCTTGATCGGGGTGCCGGCGACGGTGGCGAGCGTGCCCGCGAAGGGCACGAGCGAGAGCATGTTCAAGATCATGCGCTCCGACGAGCCAGTCTTGGTCTCGATGGCATGCACGATGTCGTCGACGGCGAGGGCTGCGCCAGTGGTCAGGCTGACCATGACGACCACGATCGACGCGGTCGTCCCCGCCGTGAGGAACAGGCTGGCCACGCCGGCCCCCAGCGCCACGACCTGAGCGACGGTTCGCACCTTCTTGCCCACGGTCGCCGTATCGAACACCAGCTCCCTGACGCCGCCGGAGACCGCTAGAGGGACCGCGACGCGGATCGTTCCGTCCGGATACCCTTGGTTGGATCGCCACTTCTCTTTGACGCCCTCGAGAGCCTTTTCCTCGGCTTGTGCCGCGGTGACACCGGGCCCGATGGACTCACTCCACCGGTGCTGCTCGGGCTGTGCGGCAGAAAAAGTGAAGTCGTGCAGGACGAAGGTGAAACCTCGACCTCGACCGAGTGGGGCCTCACCACCGTGAAGCACGGCGCTGATCGGGGTCACGCTGGAGTCTTCCCGGCTCTGGAAGACGCCGTCGATGCGGTACGGTTTGAAGCCGGTGGTGTCTTTCTCGAGCTCTCGGAGGTGCTCGAGTTGTTCTCGCAACGCTTCCAAGAAGCGTTCTGCCTGCGCGGGAGCCAGCCGGTCCTGCATCTTCTCGATAGCCGCGATCTGGCCGACGACCTCGAGGATCTGTTGTTTGAGCGAGCGCGCCTCTTTTGCGCCTGGCCTGAGCTTGAGTTGACCGCTCTCGTCGAGCTCGAATGCCTGCTCGCCATTCGCGCCGAGCAGTTGCTGCTTGAAGAAGAACTGGGAGCGCTCCTCCTCACTCTGCACTTGAAAGGGGATCGGCGTCGCCTTGAACGCTTCGACGCGATCGAAGTAGCCGCTCTTGAGCTGCAGCGACACCAGATAGCTGCCTGGCTCCTCCAGCTTGAAGTCGTGAGCGTTGGCGCCGCTGTCGATCTCGCCCTTGGACGGCAGCGCCTCGCGCCCTGAATTCGTGACCTTCCAGACCGTCCACTCGAAGGTGACGCGATCAGCGTAGCGCGAGATCAGGTTGTAGCCGAGAGCGGCTCCTTGACCCGTGAACTCGAAGGCGGCGTTGATCTTGGTCCCCGCGACGAAGCTCGGAAGCTCACCGTGCCCGAACGGCAAAATGATCCGGCCCTGGGGGGCAAAGCGTTCGATGCGCTCGCCAGCTTCGGACTGCTCGCCGGCACCTTCCTGTTCCTTGACCTGCTGCGGGCCGAGTGCGGGTCTTACGGGTCTGAGCTCGGGGTGGAACCTTTCGGTCCAGCGGTCGGCGGATTGGACGAGCCCGGGATGGACGGCGATGCCAAAGAGCGCCTTTTCCTCTGGTACCTGGCCCTGTTCGAGCGGCGACTCGAAGAAGAGCTGGTGCCCCGCGACGCTGACCGCGCCAAGGAACTCGAGCGCCGTGCCGCGCGAGGCCTTGGGAAAGCGCCGTTGGTAGTAGACCACGAACGCTTCGAGCGCAGGGTTCTCCCACTTCCGGAGCATGGCCCCGGTCACGTACACCGCGAGGTTACCTTCGGGATCGCGATTGAGCTCGACTTCGTTCGGGCCGAGCAACTCCTGGCTCGACGCCTTCTCGGCGCCCGCGGTTCGAGCGGCTGGCTTGGCCTCGGTTGCGGGTGCCTCGTCACGCTGGAGGATCTCGCGCTGCACGCTCCGCAGCCCCTCACGCTGCTGGACGACGTGGGTGAGCTCGTGCGCGATGAGCCGCTTCCCTCGCTCACTGCTCGGCTCGAAGTGCCCTCGGCGGAAGAAGACGTCGCTGCCGACCGTGAACGCCTTCGCCTGCACCCGCTCGGTGAGCTCGCTCGCCGTCGCATCGCGGTGTACCCGGACTCCCCGGAAATCCTGCCCGAACCGCGGCTCCATGAAGCCGCGCACCGCGCCCGGTAACGGCTCTCCGCCGCCCGCTCGCGCGCTGCGGAGCGCAGCTCCGAATGCCGGCGCCGACGCAGCCGCGGTCGGACCGGGCGCCGCGGCGTCGCGGTGGATCCTTTCCTCTTCCTCGTCGTTGCCTTCTTCCTCGGTCTCGCACTTAGCGCACATGCGCTGCAGCATCGCCGCCACGATTCGCGAGTTCTGCTCCAGCGCTCCCCCGTCCTCGTCGTTACTCGCCTCTTCCTCTTCCGCGTCGACCTCGCGATCGAGGTGCGTACCGGAAGCGGCGCCGACGGGGCCACTCGGTCCCCGACGCATGACGTGATCGGCGACACGATCGGCTTCCAATTCCAGCGCGTCCCCCGGCTGGCTCACCTCCAGCGCGGGCTGGATAGTCGGCCGCGGTCTCTGGCTGGTCACGGTGGCGCGGCGGGGGGCGGGGGGTGCCTTCGGCTTCTTCTGCAGGGGCTCGTATGCGGACATGGGTGTGCCTCTACGGAGGAGCTCGCAACCGTGAGCCCCTCTACCGATCTTGGGGGATCGGGCCCGCAAAGTCGACGGCGATCAATTCGAATTTGCCCATGAAATCGAGCGACTGCCGCCGATTGTGACCAGACGTCTGGCCACAATTTTCGTGAGTCCTTCGAAAATGGCCAGGTTTCGCGGACAGGCCGTCAACGGAGCTTGCGGGCGCTCAGTCCAGCACTTCGAAGGCGGCGAGCGGAAACGCGACCCCGTTCACCAGCAGCTCGATGCGATGCAGTCCGGGATAGTGCCGCCGCGTCGTCATCTCTGCGAGTGAGATCTTGCCCCCGAGCTCCGCGCACTCGCCTCCACCCAACGTGATTCGCTTCAGCTTGAAGACCTTGGGACGCGGTGCGCCGTTGGCCTTGACGAAGTGCACCGCGTAGTCGACCACGAGCTGCTGTGCGCCAGACGACGAGCTCCGAAGTTGGAAAGAAAAGCTGACCTGCCCTCCCCTTCGGACCGACCTCGGTGAGGTGCGCACGGAAGTGATCTCGATTTCCGGGGTAGCCCCCGCTCCGAGCAAGGCGAGAGCGTCCCGATCGCCCTTCTTCACGAGGCTACGGAGAGCGTGCCGGATGAGCGCCTGGCGCTCCGCCGAAGCGCCTCTCGCCCAGCGCTTGCAGGTCGCCGTGACGAGCGTGGAGTGCACCTTGCCGAGGTCGTTCAAGTTGTTGGCCACGCTGCGTCGCACCAGCGCCGTGCGATCGTCTTTCAGCAGCTCCAACAGCTCGAGGACCCGCTCCGGGTTCGCGTCGAGCCACGGAACGCGCACCGCCCAGGGCAAACGCAGCCGGGTCCCCTCCGAGACGAGGCGGCGCACGTGGGCATTTTCGTCCTTCGTCCAGGCGTGGAGCGCTGCGAACGTCCGCTCGGGGTCCTTCGCGATGAACTGACGGATGCTACCCTCGGCGCTGAAGCGCTTGGTGAGCTCGTATTGAGCTCCGACGAACAGCGTGTGAGGCAGGTAGAAGAAAGGTGCCATGCCGGCCCCGACCAGCTCGTCGGAGGCATGTTCGGGGCCGAGCGAGCGCAGGAGCACCGCGATGGCCTTCGGGTACTCGTGGGACAGGTGCTCGGCGAGAGCGCTGGCAATGAGCTTGCCTCGTTCCATGAGCTCGAGCGATTCGAGACCGGTCGTGGCCCGTCGAACGAAAGCTTTCGACGGGAACGAAGGGTCGGCGCGCTCGAGGTCGGCCGCCAGGCGGCGCACGAGCGCGGGCGAAAAGAAGGTCTTGAGCGGTTCAGCCATCACCGTGCGCTACGGAATTGACGTACCTCGCATTGGTGTCAGAAACTGTCACCAATGTCGCGCGCCGACCGCCTCCTGGCCTTAGCGGATCTGCTGCGTAGTCAGGAAGGCACGACGGTCGAGGAGCTCGCCCTCGAGCTCGGGGTCAGCCGTCGAACGCTGCTCCGAGATCTCGCCTCGTTGCGAGAACGGGGCATGCCCATCAGCGGAGAGACGGGTCCCGGCGGTGGCGTTCGGCTAGAAGGGAGCCGAGGGCTCGCCGCCGTCCACCTGTCGCTCACCGAGATCGTCGCGATCTGGCTCGGCGCGCGGCTCTCGAGAGCCACGAGCGACTTGCCCTGGGGAGCAGCGGGAGGCTCGGCGATGACGAAGCTCCTCGGCAGCCTCCCCGCGGCGAAGGCGCGTGAGCTCAGGGCACTTTGCGGACGCGTCGTCGTCGGTGCGCCCGCGAGCAACGCCGTTCGAGCCGGCGCCGGTTCTGCACCCCCGGAGCTCTTGGGGCTCTTCGAACAGGCGTTCTCGAGCGGGATCGGTCTAGGTTTCCACTACACGGATCGTGAGGGCAAAAGAACGGTGCGTCGGGTCGAGCCGCACGGCCTCCTCGCCGAGCCACCCGTTTGGTACGTACTCGGGCGAGACGTC
Organism: Pseudomonadota bacterium; assembly: GCA_023419055.1. The sequence continues at coordinate 13,442 of JAEZYO010000020.1, forward strand.
GACAAGGCGGAGCCGCGCACCTTTCGGATGGATCGCATCGCGCGCCCGCGTCTGCTCGAAGACGTGGTCTTTCGACCTGACCTACGCGTCATTCAATCGCAGCTTCCCGACTTGGATCGTTGGCGCCCACTGACGGGGAAATGGACCGTGTGAGGAGCCGACCGAGAGCGCCGCCATGCCCCTGAAAGCAACGACGATCGAAGCACTGGTGTCCGCCCAAGAGCCTCGCGTGCAAGCGCTGCTCGAAGCCGCTCGTCGCCGCATCCAGAGCGCCGTCCCGAGAGCCACCGAGAAGCTCCGGCCGGGTTGGGGGCTGATTGGCTACAACGCCCCTGCCTACTTCGCTTTCATCGCGCCGTCAGAACGTTCTGTCCGCATCGGCTTCGAGTGGGGCGTCCTGCTCCGCGACAAGGAGGGACTACTCGAGGGCAGCGGCTCGCAGGTTCGCTATTTCGCCGTGCACGAGATCGCCGATCTGCGGCGCCCGGCGCTGGTCGAACTGCTCCGCGAAGCCGCGGATATCGTCCCGCCCCCACGACGCGCGGCGAGCCGACACACCACGAGAAGGCAATAGACCGGGCTCGCCGGCTATCGAGTGTGGACCTTCCGCAGCCGGCGCGTCAAAAGGTGCTTGACGGCGCCCGAAGGGGCGGACTCAATCGCTGTCTCCCGGTATCGCTCGGCGAGCTCGTCATGTCCGCATCGCCGATGAAGATCCGCGAGCACGGCAGCCCAGAGGTAGGACCCTGCGAGCCACGACGGTGGCTCGAGCCCGTCGATGACTTCGAGGCCCGCCTTCGGCCCCAGCAGCTCCGCCGTAGCGACGGCGCGATTGAGCGTGTGGAGGGCCGAGGGGGCAAGCTGCTCCAGCAACCGGTAGCACTCGACCACTCGCTCCCATCGCGTCTCGGACAACGAAGGCGCGAGGCAGTGCTCCGCGGCGATACCGGCCTCGGCGTGATAGCGCGAGAACACGTCACCCTGCGCCGATTGGGCGAGCCATCCGAGTCCGATTTGAATCTCGCGCTGATCCCACAGCGTCCGGTCCTGCTCCTCGAGGAGCAAGAGGCCGCCCGCCCCATCCTGACGCGAGCTCATGCGCGCGGAGTGCAAATGCATCAGCGCCAGCAGCGCGAAGGTCTCGGGCGTTGCCCCGACGGGATGCTCCGCGAGAACACGCCCGAGCCGCTTGGCCTCGTCGCAGAGCTCTCGCCGGATGGCCGTCTCCGCGTGCGAGGAAAGATAACCTTCGGTGAAGAGCAGATAGATGATCGCGCGAACCGCCGGCGAACGCGAAGCGAGCTCATCACTGGTGAGGTCGTCGAGCAACGACGGGACCTCTCGAAGCCGCGTTCGAGCGCGACCGAGGCGCTTGTAGACATTGGCTTCCGTGATGAACAAGCGCTCGGCGATCTCTCGCACGTCGAAGCCGCACAGGGTCTTGAGCGCGAGCACCAGCTGCGACTCGACGGGGATCGCGTCGTCGCAACAAGCGAACAACATCCGCAGCAAATCGTCTCCGACGTCCCCCGCCAAGAGCGCGCTCTCGTCGCCGGAGGCGGCGTCCGCTTCCGAGTGGTCGGCGTGCGCCAGCAGGCGATCCTGTCGCGCCCGCCGGCGCAGCTCTCCCACGACGTGGTGGTACGCCACGCGGAAGAGCCACGCAGACGGGTTCTCCGGAACGCCGCCGGCCTTCCAGGACTCGAGCGCAACCAGGAGCGCCGACTGCGCCGCGTCCTCGACGGCCGCGAGGTGCTGAACCCCGATCCGGCGCGAGAGGATCGCGATCAGGCGACCATACTCGTGCCGAAAGAAGGGCTCCCGCAGCGGCGATATGCTCACGGCGCTCGGATCTCGATCACCTCGACCCCCGAGCCAGGGCGGACGAGCCCGGGGCAGCCGCGAGCCACCTCGATCGCCTCCTCGAGGTTCGCGGCAGACACGATCATGTAGCCGCCGACCAGCTCCTTGACCTCCACGAACGGCCCGTCCGGCGCTTGTTCCGCGACGAGACGGCCAGCTCCCAGCCGCCCTCCCATGTCGGACAGGTTTTGCTGGAACTTTTCCCGCCACTCATTGAACTGCGCGTAGAGCGCCTGCATCTGGGCGGGGGAGGGCTTCTCCTGGCTCTGTTCGACGCCGGGCAGATTTCGCTGCAAACACAAGTACTTGGGCATATTTCGTTCCTCGGTGGTCTAGGCGATTTCAATCGACGCCCTATGACGCGCGGGCGAGCCGGCTTTGGACACCTCTTCAGCGCACGATGTCGATACTGGCGACGTTCAGCGGGTGGACGCAGCGGCAGGAGCGCCATTCCGCTGGAGGCTGGTCGTCAATCATGAGCGTCGGCTTCGGCAGGAACGCGACGAAGCAGTCCTCGAGCCCGACCTCGATCGCGGCGGCTCGAGCGTACTCGGCCCCGCCGGTGCTCCAGCAGTAGAGCTGGGCGTGCCGGCGGAGCGCACCAGCGTGTCGTCCACGTCGACGAAGACGACCTCGGATGCCATGGTCTGCATGGCTAAAAGCTACGCGATCAGCGCAGCTTGCGGCGCAAATAGTTCAGCACGTCGATGCGCGTGACGAGCCCGTAGAAGCGATCTCCCTCGCACACGATGACGACGAGCCCGCTCTCGAAGAGCGGCAGCAGTGACTCGAGGCTCGCGCTGGGCGGCACCGTGAAGAGGCGCGTGGTCATGAAGTCGCGCACGGGACGGCGAAACTCGTGCTCGTCTTCGTGGACCGCGAGGAGGAGATCGGACTCGTCGATGATGCCCACGATGCGCCCGGCGTCGAACACGACGAGCTGCGAGACGTCGTAGAGCTTCATGCGCGAGTAGGCGACGAGCAGCGAGTCGGTCGGCGAGATGCCGACGGTCGAGCCTTCTTCGTGGCTGCGCCCGATCACGTCGCGCAGATCGCCCTTATTGGGGCCGCGCAGGTAGCCCTGATCGTGCATCCAATAGTCGTTGTACATCTTCGACAGGTACTTGGCGCCCGTGTCGCAGACGAAGGTGACCACGCGCTTGGGCGTGGTCTGCTCACGACAGTACCGGAGCGCGCCTGCGAGCAAGAGGCCCGTCGAGGAACCGGCGAGGATGCCCTCCTGTTTGAGCAGCGCACGGGCGGTGAGCAGGCTCTCTTCGTCCGAGATCGAATAGGCGCTGCGCACGCGCGAGAGATCGCAGATGGGAGGGATGAAGTCCTCGCCCACGCCCTCGACCAGCCAGGAACCAGCTTTACCGAGCTCGCCGGTCTCGACGTACCCCGCGAGCACGGAGCCTTTCGGATCCGCGAGCACCATCTCGACCGAGGGCGCGACGCGCTCGAAATAGCGGCTGAGGCCCGTCAGGGTGCCGCCCGAGCCCACGCCGCACACGACCGCGTCGAGGCGATGGCCGGTCTGCTCCCAAATCTCGGGCGCCGTGGTGGTCTCGTGCGCGTACGGGTTCGCCGGGTTCGCGAACTGATTGACGTAGAAGCCGGACACCTCGCGCGCCACGCGCTCGGCCATGTCCTGGTAATACGCAGGGTCGCCCTTGCCGACGTCGGAGCGAGTCATCCTCACTTCTGCGCCGAGCGCGCGCACGTGATGGATCTTCTCCTGGCTCATCTTGTCGGGGATGACCAGGATGAGCTTGTAGCCCTTCTGTGCCGCCACGAGCGCGAGGCCGAGCCCGGTGTTGCCCGCCGTCGCTTCCACCAGTGTGTCACCGGGCTTGATGGCACCGCTCTTCTCGGCCGCCTCGATCATCGAGAGCCCGATGCGATCCTTGATCGACCCGCCGGGGTTGTGATTCTCGAGCTTCAGGAAGAGCTCACAGGGCCCCGTGTCGAAGCTCTCGACCTTGACGAGCGGCGTGTTGCCGATGAGCGGCAAGATCCCCGAAATCGCGCCCGGCGCGGCGCCACCGCGTTCAGGCGTGCTCATCGCGCCCCCGAGACGGCGAGCGCCGCTTCGAGATCGGCCCAGAGATCTTCCACCGCCTCGATGCCGATCGAAAGGCGGATCAGCGTGTCCCCGATGCCGAGCGCGAGGCGATTTTCCCGTGGGATCGACGCGTGAGTCATCGAAGCGGGGTGCTCGGCGAGCGACTCGACGCCGCCGAGGCTCTCCGCGAGCGCGAAGAGCTCGAGCGACTTGAGGAAGCGGTAAGCGCCGTCCAGGTTGGACGCGAGCTCCAGCGTGACGATGCCGCCCGGCCCTTTCATCTGGCGCTGGCAGAGCTCGTACTGCGGGTGCTCCGGTAACCCCGGGTAGTGAACTTTGGCCACGCGCGGGTCGCGGCTCAGGCGCGCCGCGAGCTCACGCGCGGTCGCCACGTGGCGCTCCATGCGCACGTGGAGCGTCCTGATCCCACGCAGCGTGAGGTAGCAATCCAGGGGGCTCGGCACGGCTCCCATGGCGTTCTGCAAGAAGCCGATGCGCTCGGCGAGCTCCGCGTCCGAGGTGACGAGCGCGCCGCCGACCACGTCCGAGTGACCGTTCACGTACTTGGTGGTGGAGTGCAGGACCACCGTTGCGCCGAGCTCGAGCGGGCGCTGGAGCGCCGGAGACGCGAAGGTATTGTCGACGACGACCGGCAAGCGACGACCGCGCGCGATCTCCGAGAGGCGCGCGATGTCGAAGAGCCGGAGCATGGGGTTCGTGGGGCTCTCGAGCCACACCAGGCGAGTCTCCTTTCGAATCGCCCCTTCCAGCGCGTCCGCGGAGCGCAGATCGACGAAGCTTGCCGTGATGCCGAGCGGCTTCATCACCCGCTCGAAGAGCCGATAAGTGCCTCCGTACACGTCGTCCCCGCAGACCACGTGATCGCCCGGAGAGAGCGTGTGCAGGAGCGTGGTGGCGGCAGCGCAGCCGCTCGCGAAGGCGAAGCCGCGCTTGCCGCCCTCGAGCGCGGCGAGGCACTCCTCGAGCGCGGCGCGTGTGGGATTGCCGCTCCGCCCGTACTCGAAGGTGCGAGCCCGGCCGGGCTCCGGCTGGGCGAAGGTGGTCGACATCACGATCGCCGGCATGACGGCGCCGTGCACGGGATCCGGCTCGTAACCGGCGTGAACGGCGAGCGTGTCGAAGGCGAGCGCGGTCTCGGAGGACGACGGGTCTCTGCTCATGGTGCCTCGTCACCCATCCTGACTTGAATCAACGACAAAGCCAATGCGGCCGCCGAGCCTCTCGAGGCGCCGAGATCGCCCGGCGTGGATTCAGGCCACTTGCAGCATCTCGCGAACGTTTCCCCGGAACCCCGGGGTCGCGCGCTCGAATTCGGCACCGGGCGCGCCGAGCTTCATGTGGAGGCTCCCCTTCGGCATCATCG